>CANFIC010000043.1 GCA_947446685.1 Burkholderiales bacterium | reverse complement strand
CAGATGGAAGGCACCGGCGGTCAGAGCTATGGCGCTTTCCTGGCCCAGGGCATCACCTTCTATCTGATCGGCGATGCCAACGACTACACCGGTAAAGGCTTGTCGGGCGGACGCATCATCGTGCGGCCGAGCATCGACTTCCGCGGCGACTCGACCAAGAACATCATCGTCGGCAACACTGTGCTCTACGGCGCGACGCGCGGTGAGGCCTTCTTCCGCGGCGTTGCCGGCGAGCGCTTTGGCGTGCGTCTGTCGGGCGCTTCGGCGGTGGTTGAAGGGACCGGCGACCATGGCTGTGAATACATGACCGGCGGCACTGTCGCGGTGCTGGGCCTGACCGGCCGCAACTTTGCCGCCGGCATGAGTGGCGGCATCGCCTATGTCTATGACGAGGATGGCCAGTTCGCCAAGCGTTGCAACACTTCGATGGTGGCCCTGGACAAGCTGCTTTCAGCGGCCGAGCAGGAAGCCGGCATCGACAAGGCCATCTGGCATCACCTCGGCGCTGCCGAGGCGCAGACCGACGAGGCGATCCTGAAGAAAATGCTCGAGGACCACCATCGCTGGACCGGCAGCCAGCGCGCTCGCGAGATCCTCGATCATTGGGAGGCTGCACGCGCCAAGTTCGTCAAGGTCTTCCCGCATGAATACCGTCGCGCCTTGGGCGAAATCCACGCTGCCAAGGCTGTCGCCCAAACCATCGCCTTGGCCCAGTCGCCAGTCGCCAAGCCAGTCAAGGCCTGAGAGAGAACATCATGGGAAAAATCACCGGCTTCATGGAATTTGAACGACTCGAAGAGGGCTATGAGCCCGCTGCTTCGCGGGTCAAGAATTACAAGGAATTCGTCATCGGTCTAACGCCCGAACAGGCCAAAGTCCAGAGCGCGCGCTGCATGGATTGCGGCACGCCGTTCTGCAATAGCGGCTGCCCGGTCAACAACATCATTCCGGACTTCAACGACCTGGTCTTCAATGACGATTGGGCCAATGCATCGGCGGTGCTGCACAGCACCAACAACTTCCCCGAATTCACCGGGCGCATCTGCCCTGCGCCTTGTGAAGCTGCCTGCACCCTGAACGTCAATGATGGCGCGGTCGGCATCAAGTCGATCGAGCACGCGATCATCGACCGTGCCTGGGCCGAAGGTTGGGTCAAGCCAACGCTGGCCAAAGTCAAGACTGGCAAGACCGTTGCCGTCGTCGGATCAGGCCCGGCCGGCATGGCTGCCGCGCAGCAACTGGCACGCGTCGGCCACAGCGTCACCCTGTTCGAGAAGAACGACCGCATCGGCGGATTGCTGCGCTACGGCATTCCTGACTTCAAGATGGAAAAGAGCCATATCGATCGCCGCGTCGAACAGATGCAGGCCGAAGGCGTGGTCTTCCGCACCGGCGTGCTGGTCGGCAGCTTGCCCGCAGGCAGCAAGGTGACCAACTGGGCCAAGGAATCGATCAGCGCTGAACAATTGCAGGAACAGTTCGATGCCGTGCTGCTGACTGGCGGCTCCGAAGCGTCGCGCGACCTGCCGGTGCCCGGCCGCGAACTGGCGGGTGTGCATTTCGCGATGGAATTCCTGCCGCAGCAGAACAAGGTCAACGCCGGTGACAAGCTGAAGGGCCAGATCCGCGCTGATGGCAAACATGTGATCGTCATCGGCGGCGGTGATACCGGCAGCGACTGCGTGGGTACGAGCAATCGCCATGGCGCCACGAGCGTCACCCAGTTCGAGGTGATGGCGCAACCTCCCGAGGTGGAAGACCGGCCGCTGACCTGGCCTTACTGGCCGATCAAGCTGCGTACATCGAGCAGCCATGAGGAGGGTTGCGAGCGCGAGTTCGCAGTCTCGACCAAGGAATTCCTGGGCGAAAAAGGCAAGCTGACAGGCGTCAAGACCGTACGGGTCGAGTGGCAGGGCGGCAAGATGGTCGAAGTCGCAGGTTCCGAGCAGATCCTCAAGGCCGATCTGGTGTTTCTGGCGATGGGCTTTGTGGCGCCGGTAGCCGATGTTCTCGACGCCTTCGGCATCATCAAGGACGCGCGTGGCAATGCCCGTGCAACGACCGAATTCATCGGCGGCTACCAGACCAATGTGGCCAAGGTCTTCGCTGCTGGTGACATGCGGCGTGGGCAGTCGCTGGTGGTCTGGGCGATCAGGGAAGGTCGCCAAGCCGCCCGCTCGGTCGATGAGTTCCTGATGGGCACGAGCGACTTGCCGAGGTAAGTCGCGCTATATCAGCGCCGGGTCAGATCGCGCCATGACAAGCGGCGGGTGCTGCTGTTCGCGGTTTCGATTGGCGTGACCGTCGAGACCGTGCGGTTGTCTGACAGTCGGCTGATGCTGATGATCTTGTTGTTCGGCAGCTTGATCAGCGCCGGCCGGGTTGCGATCGAGTCGCCCAGCGGCAGGCTGGCCACGCCTTTGGCAGTCGAGATCGGTGCACCACTGCGGTAATCGAGGTAGTTGGCATAGCTTGACCCGCCGACTTTGCAGATATTGCCAGGCTCGATCACATTCGAGTTGACCGCCAAAGTGCCCAGTGCCAGTTGCGGATCGGTGTTGACCCGCTCGAGCGCTTCGGGTAAATCGATATACCAGCCGCCATTGACGTTCAAATCGACGGCCTGTGGGCTAGCGATGACCCGCACTGCCGCCGCGGCGCTACAGATGGCAGTCCCGGCCGGGCAAGTTCCCGCGCTCAAGGTCTGTTTGACAAAGGCATTTGCTGGCAGGCGCGGGTCGCCGAAGTCTTCGGTGCCCAAGCGGTCCTTGATCGCATAGATCGTCTGCACATTGCTGTCGGCCAGATCGCTCAGACCGAGGTAGCGGCCGGTGCCGAGGTAGACCATTGCCAAGCTGCCCACCTGGCCCAGTTCGGGTCGGGAACTGACCGGCTGCGCCAGCCCTGCCGCTGATTTCAGGGTTGCCAGGCGCTGTGCGTCGTAGCCGGGCGCACCGATGCCGGGGGCATTGTTGACATCGAAGCGCCAGACATTGCCGAGGTTGTCGCCGGCGTAGACGCGCTGCACCAGATTGTTGATATCGCCGTTGTCGACCCAAGCGCGGATCTGCGCAAGACCAGCGGGTGTGCCCGAACTGCCGGCCCCGGTGTCGATGCTGCGGATCAGGCTGCCATCGACAGCATTGAGGATGAACAGGCGTCCATGGCCGTCGCCTGGCGCTACATTGTTGTAGCCTGAAGGCAGAAAAACGGCCCAGCTGCCGTCGCTGAGTTTGCCGATCTCGGCTTTGCCCATGCTCAGGCCGAGGTTGTCGTGGCTGAATTCCCACAGCGCCTTTGGTGCGGCAGGATCGGTGACGTCGAGCGCGAAATAGCCGCGCCCGCCCGCACCGAGTCCGCCGACCAGCAGCGTACGCCAGCGGGAGCCGTCGAAAATCTCCTGTACCGTAGCGGTGCCATCGACGAAATATTCATGCTGCGTCGAGTATTGCTTGTCGGCCAACCGGTACAGCTTGGGCAACATCAAGGTCGGCAGATAAGCCCATTGCTCCTGACCGGTCGCCGCGCTGAACGCATGCAGCATGCCGTCATTGGCACCAACGTAAACCATGCCGGGACGGTTCTGTAGCGTCTGTTTGTAGGCGGCGTAACCGGCGTCGGTGTAACTGGCCAGACCTTGGGCGACATAGACCGCTTCGGAGCTGACGATGTCGCCGAGCTTGTGGGCGCGCAAGCGGAAGTAGCGCAATGGTTCGCTGATGTCACCTTCATCGCCGCGTTCGCCGCGCAGAAAGTTCAGCAGCCTCTCGCCAGCCGCCTGCGACTGATCGGCCGCTGACAGGCAATAGATGCCGAAGCTGCAGAACTGGCTCAGCGCCCGTCCTGTTGCGGTGATGTAGCTCAGCGAAAAATAGGCTTGTTCGCTGGCGCTCAGACTGGCCCAGTTGAAGCTTTTCAGTCGATTGGCATTGCCCGGCGCAAACATATAAAGGGTCCGGCTTGCTGTGCCGTCGAGCAGGTCGCGTGCTGACCAGTCGACCTGATTGGCGTCGACCGTTCCGGCAATGATGTCGAGCCGCTGGCTCTGCAGATCGCCCGACCATTCCCCGCTGTTGAAATTGGAGACGAAAACCTGGTTGTCTCCGGCCGATACATTCGGGTTGCTGGTGGTGGCTGCTGCTGCCACCTTGGTTTGCACATCGATGGCTGCCAGCGCGGAGGCCAGGCCGGTATACAGATCGGTCGGGTTCGATGCGCTGAAATAGCTGCCACCCCCATTGACGGCGGCATGCCAGAGGTCGTCGATGGCGGTCAAGGTATCGGCAGCCGGGATCGGCCAATTGCAGGCACCGCTGGCTTGCCAGGTGCAGACCCCGGCGGCCAGGTCAGTGGTGGCACCTTGCTTGACCGAAAAAAAGTCGCCCGAGCTGGACGTCAGATAGTCGGAGCGAAATTGCATATAGCCCGAAGCGCCAAGGCCCAGCGTGAAAGTCCTCATGCTCTGGACCTCGTCGGCCTTGATCAGGAGATTGCTGCTGTTGCCGCAGACATCGCTGCCCGACGAGCCGCTGAGGCAAGCTGCGCTGCCGGTACTGCCAGTGCGCAGATCAGTCTTGAAGTAATAAGCGGCGGTATCGGCCAATGTGTTGGCGGTGTTGTTGCCGTCCAGCATCGGACGCACCATCGCGCCGTCCTGGTTGCCGATGTCGGTGCTGTTGTCCAGCCGTTTTGGATTGCTGCTGTCGTTCCAGAATCCGTCAGTCGAAAGAATCGTGAAATTGCGTTGGCAGGAATATTGCATCGGGTCGTTCACCAGGCTGCCGTTCAAGGTCTGGCCATTGAGTTTGCCGGCATACAGGCGACCTGCGCGCGACAAACTGCTGCGCAGTGGCGTGCCGCCATTGGGGATCGCATGGGTGAGTTTGCTGAACCAATTGACTTTCTGGCTATTCTCGAAGGTATCGAGGTTGAGGAAGTCGGAGCCGGTGTTGTTGTTGATGCTGATGAAGCCGACCCGGCGGTTGTTGCCGAGCGCCGCAAAAGCGCGGCTCGCCGACGATTTCATCGATTGCATGCGCGAGTGGTAATAAGTCCACCAGTTGGCAAAGTTGCTCATCTCCTCGGCGTAAGTGCAGATGGCTCCGGCGCAGTCGCTGCGCCCTCCGGTCTTCGGATAGCTGTTGCGTGAAGGGATGATGTCGACCCGCTCGAAGCTGCCGGGAAAACCTGCCGGGATGGCCGCGACTGCCGGCTGCGCAGCGACATAACCCGAAAAAGCCGGTGTGGCCGGATTCAGCGTGACCGAGCAGGTCAGCGGTGTCCGGGTAAAAGAAATCGAGGCGCTCGTGTTGAGGCCCGCAGGCGCAGTGATCCGGACGGTGCGGCCACCCCCCGAGGCGACGGCGCTGTAGCCGCTGCTGCCGCTGTTGATGCGTGCAGCGACCGAATTGCCCAGGGTGTCGCGGTTGTTGGTGCTGCTGGTCACCGAAGCCAGCAGATTCACCCCGCTGACCGTCAGCGCGGTCAAGGCCAGACTGCAGCTCGGCGTACTGAAGGTGAATTGGGCGAAGGCTGCGGTTTCCGGTATCGCCGCTGATCCGGCTGTTCCCGCGCTGAAGTACTTGGTCGGATAACGGGCGTTGATGTAGACATTGGTGCGCGTGGCCTGGCAGGATCCTGCTGCGGGGACTGCCGCCCGCGCATTCGTGTCGCTGTTGCACCAGCGCAGCGGCGCCGGGATGCTGAAGCTCGCGCCAGCTGTCGCCTGGCAGACGCGCAGATTCAAGCCATTGCAATACTCGCCGGGCAGGATGTTGTAGTAATGCGGGCCCCAGCTGCGCGCCTCGGTCGTCGGCGCATCAGGTGCACCGACAGCCATGAACCCCGTGCCGCTGGCGGTGGTTTCATGGAAGCTGTTGTATTGAAGGCCACCAACCATGCCCGGCAGCACATAGTTGCCATTGCGCAGGCAATTTGTATAGCTGTTGCTGGTGCACCATTCGGTGTCGGGGTAGCTGGTCAGCAGATTGATGCTGGCGCTGTTCTCCACCTGATAGGCGTCGATTTTCACGCTGGTCCAGCCGGCTGTGGCCGCTGAATTCTGGTTGGGATAGTCCTGGCCATTGGCGTCGACCGGCGGCAAATAGCGTGTCGCCGGGTTGTAGGCCATGCCGTTGAAACTACTGCTCAGGAAAGGTGGGTGGCCACGCTTGTTGGTGAACGGTGCATTGCCGGTCCAGCAAGTAGCACTCGCGTCGCTGCTGTTCTGGCAGCAGCGGTTGGAAAAATTGCCGCTGTAGGCGCTGCCACTGTTGATGCCGGCACCTCCCGATCGGCAGACATTGACATCGCTGCTGCCCGAAGCGCTGTAGTTGACATGATCGGGCATGAAGTCAAAGCGCATCGACCCTGAGTCGTCGAGGATAAAGAGCAGGTTGGCCTTGACCGAACTCGGCGAAGCGACCACCAGCGGCGAGGCGGCAATGTCGGTGATCGCCGCAAGGACAGGCCGGCTAGCCAGGCAAAGCAAAAGGGCCAGGCCGATCCGCAGGGGGTGCAATGCTGACATGGGAATCCTCCACTACATCGCCACGACGACTTGAACAAAGCTGACCGCATGGCGTGGCCCCTCCACCCGGACGGTGATGCGGTAACAGGTCTGGCTTGGAATCTGCAACTTGGCGCTGCTTGACTTGCTGCTGTTTTCTGCCTGTAGGCCCGGCAAAGCAGGCGATTCGCAGCCGCTGCTCAAGGCGTCGCCGCTGCTGTTGCAAAGGCGGTGAATCGCGAATGCCACCTGGTTGCCGGCGGCGTCGATCGGCAAGCTGTTGATCTGATTGTTGGCGACGAGTTGTTCGCGCCAGAATGAGTCCCAGCTCGCGCCGGCTCCAGGGTCTTCCCGCCGGGCGACATAGTTGACGGTCTCGCTCCCGCCTGCGGTCATGCTGTTGAACAGAAGGTTGGCCAGCACCGGTGGGTTGTCAGATGCCAGCTCGCGGGTTTTTTGCTCCAGCCAGGCGATGGCCCTCTCGACGCCGACATCGGCTGACTGGGCTGCAGATTGCTGGAAAGCCAGATTGGCCGCGACCTGGTTGCTGGTCAAGGCCGAGCGCATCAACGCGACTGCCGCCAGCGACATGGCGACGAGGACGATCAGCGCCAGCATCAGCACGATGCCGCGCCGGATCGACAGCGAATCCGCGGTACCGGCGGCATGCTTCAGCATCCCGAAAGCGCTCCCTGCCAGATGACGTTGCGCAGCGGCACGGTGGTCTGGAAGACCCGGTAGCGGTAATGCTGCCAGTCGCCGTCGAGGGTGATTGACGCGCTATTACCTGCCGCCCAGGAAGGTGCAGCTGAGGTGACGATGTCTCGTTCGTATTGAGGACTGCGGGCGACGATCGCGAAGCGCATCGCGATCACCCGGTAACAGTCGCAGGCGCTGGCCGGCGTGTTCTGGTCATAGCTGTCGACGATGGCGTCCTTGCTGTTGTCCTGGCCATATTGGGCCCGCAGGCTGACGATGCCATCGGCGATTTCTACCCAATGACCAGGATCGGCGTTGCGGCAGTCATGGGTCAGGAAATCGCAGACTGTCAACCTGCTGCCACGCACTGCGTAGGCTGCGATGCTGGGAGCCAGCCCCCAGTTGTAGAGCCGGCCTTTGGCAACGCCGGCAGTCCCTGCGCTGACCAGGACATCGGGTGGCGTCGGCTCGGCAATGATCTGCGCCAAGCTCAGCCCACAAGGGCTTTGCCGGCTGGCGGGGGCGGCAATCACTTGCTCGCTGAGATGAAAGGCCGTGGCTGTTGCCAAGCTGTAATCGCTGCTGCTGACCGCGCTGTTGATGAGGTCACCCTCGGGTGAACCGACGCCGCTGCCAAAAATGATCAACAAGGTGTCGGTGCCGGCATCGCCAGCCGGGATGTCGGTATGGTTGATTGTCAGTGGCGCCAGGCCATTGAGCGTCCAACCGCCGGGCAGGGCGATCTCGCAGCCGAGCAGATCGGCGTTGACCAGGCCATGCCCCGCCTGACGCAGATCGCGCTGCAGCAAGGTCAGCGCGATCGCGCCAGTGGTTTGGGCATCGTCACCGCTGGTGCTTGAGCGGCGCATGCCCTCAGCGAGTTTGAAGACCTGCAACACGACGATCACGGTGGCCATCGCCAGCATGAGGCCCACCAGCAATTCGATCAGGCTGAATCCTCGCTTGGCTTGCATCGGCAACTCCGGCTATTTGAATCCGGTCACCACCACCATTTGATGGGGCGGCTCTGCCGGAGGATCGGAAGTTGCTTTCCAGCGCAGCGTGATCGTCACAAGCTTGCTGGGCGTCAGGTCAGCGGCTGCCAATGGCAGATTGCCTGCCGGCAATGGTGCGACCTCGTCAATGCTGACAAGCGGCGGATGCTCGGCCGCTCCAGGCAAGGCTGCATTGACTTGTGATTGCCATTCAAGGTAGGGCGTACCGCCGGCGGCACTGCTGAAGTTCTGACTCAAGGCGGCATGGTTAGAAACCCACATCCGGCCAATCAGATCGTCGGCCAGCAGCGCGGCATCAGAGCGAGACCTGGCCAATGTCGACTGCTGGATGGCGATGGCCTGCAGCCCGACCAGGCCAAGCACGCCGAGCGCAAATATCAGCAAGGCAACCAGCACCTCGATCAGCAAGAAGCCTCTGCTGGTGGGTCGCCCTGATGGATGCCTGTTCATCAGCAGGCCTGCGGATCGCCGGCAGGATAGCTGGGGTTGCACATCCGCACCTGCCCGCCTGGCGATACCAGGATACGCAAGCAGCTCAAGTCGCCTCCGACCTCGGCGCAGCTGCCGCTGCGGCTGCTGACGACCAGGCTGATGGCCCTTGCCGGCAGCGGCACCAGGCGACCCAGACCATTGAAAGTCATCGAATTGTCGCTGGCTTCCACCACCGAACTGCCTGAGCCATCCTGTGCCGATTTTTTCTGCAGGATGGCCGGTTGCACCTGGTCCGAAGGCGCTGCATCGCAATGGGATGCGACGCTGTCGTCCGCGGATGTCGGGTCTACCAGGTCGACGACCCAGCTGGTGCCGCTGTTGCTGATGATGCAATCGGCGCCCACCGAACTGGTCAACTGGAAGCGCACCAGCGCATTGCGGGCAGTCGCTTCGGACTTGGCGTATTGAAGCCCTGTCAAGAGGGCTTCAGCCGTGCCCCTGATGCGGGTGTTCTGCAGCCAGGTTGAAAAGGACGGTACGCCCAGACCCAGCAGGATGGCAAACAAGCTCAGCGTCACCATCAGCTCAATCAAGCTCAGCCCAGTCGAATCCGGCAGCCTCAGCATTGACCGCCCTTTTTGCTCACCCAGCAGTTGTGGTTGATGGCCCAACCGGCGGGGACCGAGCGCGTTGCCTTGTTGCCTGCCTGGTCGACGGTGTAGGTGAAACCGGTCATCGAGCCCTTGCCTGTGGCTCGCAAGACGAAGTTCTCCGAGCTGGCAGATTCGCAGGAGAAATCAAAATAGTTGCTGCTGCTGTCCAGGTTGCAGGCGGGTGCACCGAGGTAGCTGTGTCGGTCCTGAAAATATTGTTCCATCTGCACTTGCAGCACGGCCAGATGCGAAGTCGCTTCGGGAATCCTGCCGCGGGTGATGTAGTCGGTGTAGGTCGGCAAGGCCAAAGCCGCCAGAATGCTGATGATCGCGACAGTGACCATCAGCTCGATCAAGCTGAAGCCGCTGAGTCGGGGGTGTGGACGGGAATCAGGCATCGGCTGCATCAGATGCGCTCCATCGGAGGTGGGCAAGGGCAATACCGCATTAGGGGCAGGTCGGCCTGCCTTGTCATTGCGCTGATGCAAAAGCGCCTTGTGCTGTGGTGAATGCCGCGTAAAGCCCAGACGCCCGGCAAAGGCAAGTCGTACTTTCCCCTATGATCGTCATCTTTCAATCTGGTGCGACGTGCGCCCTCCACAAGCTTCATGCCCTTACAGCCTTCGTATTCGACAACTGCTGCGCCTCCGCTGGTCGAGTTGCGTGACGTCAGCTGCGGCTATGGCGACCGGGTGATTCTGGAGCGGGTCAATCTGCGGGTGACGCGGGGTAAGGTGCTCGCCTTGATCGGTACCTCGGGCGGCGGCAAGACCACCGTGCTGCGCTTGCTGGGAAGGCAGATTCGCCCTTTCCAGGGGCAGGTCTTGTTCGACGGGCAGGACATTGCCGACCTCGATCTGGCGCAGCTCTATGCAGTGCGGCGACGGATGGGCATGTTGTTCCAGTTCGGCGCCTTGTTCACCGACTTGTCGGTGTTCGAAAATGTTGCCTTCCCGCTGCGCGAGCACAGCAAGTTGTCCGAGGCCATGGTCCGTGACCTGGTGCTGATGAAGTTGAATGCAGTCGGGTTGCGTGGAGCTCGCGATCTGATGCCGGCGGAAATTTCCGGTGGCATGGCCCGGCGCGTGGCGCTGGCAAGGGCAATCGTGCTCGACCCCGATCTGGTGCTTTATGACGAGCCCTTCGCGGGCCTGGACCCAATCTCGCTGGGTGTGGCGGCGCGCTTGATCCGCGACCTGAATGATGCTTTAGGTCTGACCAGCATCATCGTTTCGCATGACCTGCATGAGACCTTTGCCATCGCTGATGAGGTCGCGATGATTGCCAATGGTCGAGTCGTCGCTCAAGGCACGCCCGACGAGTTGCGTCGAAGCGAAGATCCGCTGGTCAGGCAGTTTGTCGGTGCGCATGCCGAAGGGCCGGTCCAGTTTCACCAACCCGCGCAGCCTGTGGCGCAGGATTTCGGACTGGGTCTGAGGCGGGAGCTTCGGGGATGATCGCGATGCTGACCCGATTTTGTTCAGGCATAGGCCTGGCCTTGCGGCTTGAACTGGCTGAAGTCGGGGCCTCGGCCCGTTTGTTTTGGCAACTGCTGGCGAGTTCGCCGCGCAGCCTGCTGCGTTTCGGTCTGATCCGCGACCAGGTGTTTTTCCTCGGCAACCGCTCTCTGTCGATCATCAGCGTATCGGGGCTTTTCGTCGGTTTCGTGCTGGCGCTGCAGGGTTACTACACTTTGCAGCGTTATGGTTCGGCCGAAGCGGTCGGCCTGCTGGTCGCCTTGAGTCTGGTGCGCGAATTGGGGCCGGTGGTCACTGCGCTGCTGTTCGCCGGGCGCGCTGGCACTTCGTTGACGGCCGAGATCGGCTTGATGAAGGCGGGCGAGCAGTTGACCGCGATGGAGATGATGGCTGTCGACCCCTTGACTCGGGTCTTGTCGCCGCGCTTTCTGGGTGGCGTGATCGCGATGCCTTTGCTGGCTGCAGTATTTTCGGCCGTCGGCATCCTTGGCGGCTGGCTCGTCAGCGTGGTGTTGATTGGCATCGATGCCGGGGCCTTCTGGTCGCAGATGCAGGGTGGCGTTGAGGTCTGGGCCGATGTCGGCAATGGCGTGATCAAGAGTTTTGTTTTCGGCGTCATCGTGACCTTCGTGGCCTTGCTGCAAGGCTACACCTGCAAGCCCACACCTGATGGTGTGGCGCAGGCAACGACGCGCACGGTGGTGATGTCTTCTCTGGCGGTACTGGCATTCGATTTCTTGCTGACCGCCATGATGTTTTCGATCTGATTTGAAGGGAAATTGAATGCAAGCCTCAAGGCATGACGCATGGGTTGGTTTTTTTGTGCTGGTGGGTGGCGCTGCGCTGCTGTTCCTGGCGCTGAAGGCCGGCAATCTGCTGAGCCTGAATTTCGATGAAAGCTATCAGGTGACGGCCAAATTCGACAATATCGGAGGGCTGAAGAGCCGCGCTGCGGTCAAGAGTGCAGGCGTGGTCATCGGACGCGTCGAGTCAATCAGCTTTGACGACAAGAGCTTCCAGGCCCGAGTTGTGCTGAATCTGAACAAGAATGTCGTTTTCCCTAAAGACAGCTCGGCCAAGATCCTGACGGCTGGTCTGCTCGGCGAGCAGTACATCGGCCTTGAAGCCGGTGCCGATGAGAAAAACCTGGCATCGGGCGACAACATCAAGCAGACCCAATCGGCGATCGTTCTGGAAAACCTGATTGGCCAATTCCTCTTCAACAAGGCTGCTGATTCGGGTGCGCCGGTGGCCGAAAAACCATGATGGCAAGTCATGCCAAGCGCGCTTCATTGTGGCTTCTGATACTGATGCTGGGTGGCTGCGCCAGCCTGCGCGGCCCTGGTGCACCGGGGCAGAAGCTCGATCCCTGGGAAACCTGGAACCGCAAGGTCTTCAGCTTCAACGAGTCGCTCGATGTTCATGTGCTGAAGCCTGCGGCAACCGCCTATAGCGAAATCGTGCCTGCGCCGGTCCGACTTGCAACCGACCATTTCTTCGGCAACATTGCCGACATCTGGTCCTCATTCAATCTCTTGCTGCAAGGCCGCTTCAAGGCGAGCGTCCAGCAGACGATGCGGTTTGCAGTCAATACGACCCTCGGCTTTGGCGGCTTGCTCGATATTTCGACCGAGGTCGGGTTGGAGAAGAACAGCGAAGACCTCGGCAAGACCTTTGGCCGCTGGGGTTTCGGCACCGGTGCCTATGTGGTCTGGCCGCTGTTCGGGCCCAGTTCGGTGCGTGACTCGCTGGCCTTGCCCTGGGACCGGTTGGCATCGCCGGCCCTGGTTTTCAATGGCGGGGCGAGCAAGACCGCCATCATCAGTCTGCAAACCATCAATGCCCGTGCCAATTTTCTGCGCGCGGGTGAGATGCTGGATGGCATAGCACTGGACAAATACACGTTCTACCGCGATGCCTATTTGCAGCGCCGCGGCAGCTTCGATGACGATGAAGAGTACGAAGTACTGACGCCTGCCAAGGCACCGCCCTGATAGCCGCTTGTCCGGCTGGCGCGTTGAGAAGCAGTGATGCTTGAAAAATAAGGGAAATTGATGATTGTGTTGAAAAAAGTCTGTTTTAAGTTTCTGTTGGGGGGCGCGTTGGCGCTGGGTGCTGCGCTGCCTGGCTTGGCCGCTGATGCGACTGCGCCTGATTTGCTGATCCGGCAACTCTCGATCGAGACGATCGAGGCGGTCAAGTCCGACAAGTCGATCCAGGGGGGTGATCTGCAAAAGATCATCTCGCTGGTCGATACCAAGGTGATGCCGCATGTGAATTTCCAGCATATGACTTCGTCTGCAGTCGGGCGTTTCTGGCGTCAGGCCACGCCGGAGCAGCAAAAGCGTTTGCAAGAAGAGTTCAAGGCCTTGCTGGTACGCACCTATGCGGGGGCCTTGACCCAGGTGAAGGATCAGACGATTGCGCTGAAACCGCTGCGAGCGGCTGCTCAAGACACCGAAGTGGTGGTGCGCACCGAAATTCGCGGCAAAGGTGACCCGATTCAACTCGACTACCGCCTGGAAAAGATCGGTGAGATCTGGAAGATCTATGACGTCAATGTGTTGGGAATCTGGCTGGCCGATCAATACCGGAACAGCTTTGCCCAGGAAATCGGCGCCAACGGCATCGATGGCTTGATCAAGACGCTGACTGATCGCAACCAGAAGGCGGCCCAGGGCGCTGCCAAAGCCTGAGTGATCATGCTCAAGTTGCCGCCCTCAGTACGCATAGACGAGGCGCCGGCCCTCTGGGTCAGGCTGGAGGCCAGTTTGCGGGCCGAGGCAGCACAGGTTGCCTGCGCTGCCGGCTCGCAGTTGCATCTGAGTGCTGCAGACTTGCAGCAGTTCGACTCGACCGTGCTGAGCCTGTTGATCAGTGCTGCGAGGCTTTGCGCCGCTGAAGGCGTGCAGTTGAAGTTGCACCAAGTACCTGACAAGTTGCTTGAATTGGCGCGTGTCTACGGTGTGGCGGAACTGCTCTGGCCCGAATTGATCGGCAAAACCGGCAATCAGCTCGTATAGCGTTTGCTGCGCAGGTTGCGCTTGATTTCCTGCAGCATCGGACGCAACTTCGGCCCCAGGCGCAAGGCCACGCCGGTGCTGAGGATGTCGATGACGATCAGATGCAGCAGGCGCGACACCATCGGGCTGTAGCGGTCATAGTCTTCCGGATGATCGACTGCCAGCAGGACCTGCCCCGTGCTTTGCCCCATCACCGCCAGTGGTGAACCGCTGGCGGTGATGAAGATCGTTGTTGCGCCCTTCTTGCGTGCGATCTCGGCGGCGTCCATCAGATCGCGGCTGCGCCCCGAGTTGCTGATGATGACCGCGCAATCGCCCGCCTGCAGCATCGTGGCGCTCATCAACTGCACATGGCCATCGCTGCATGCTGCGGTATTGAGGCCAAGGCGAAAGAATTTGTGCTGCGCGTCCTGCGCCACGATGCCCGAGTTCCCAACCCCGTAGAACTCGACTCGCCGGCCCTTGCTGCCGGCTGCAGCCAGCGCGACGATGGCGCGCTCGAAAGCCAGCCCGGCAGCTTCGTTGCGGTAATGGAGCAAGGCAGCCACCGCGTTGTCGATGACCTTGACGATCAGATCGCCAGGCTTGTCATCTTCGTCCACCGCGCGGTGCACAAAGGGCACCCCCTCGTTGACGCTGCCGGCCAGTTTGCGCTTGAAATCTGTCAGGCCGTCGTAGCCGACGCTACGACAAAAGCGCACAACGGTTGGCTTGCTGACATGGGACCGTTCGGCCAGCTCGCTGACCGGCAAGCTTGCAAAGGCTCTCGCGTCGAGCAGCAGCAGCCTGGCGACCCGCTGCTCTGCAGGCGGCAATGCCGGGATTGATGCCTTGACGCGTTCGAGAATGCTCATGCTGACCCTGTCGAGTTTGGTTGCATCATTGCTCTTCAGCCCAGGCAAAACCATCGCGTGCGACCAGCGCGCTGGCCGCTGCCGGGCCCCAGCTGCCGGCCGTATAAGGCCGCGGACCGGTGTTGTCGTTACGCCAGGCATCCAGCACCGGTTCGACCCAGCGCCATGCCTGCTCCTGCTCGTCGCTACGCACGAACAGGTTCAAGCG
The DNA here is from genome assembly GCA_947446685.1 of Burkholderiales bacterium. Taxonomy (GTDB): domain Bacteria; phylum Pseudomonadota; class Gammaproteobacteria; order Burkholderiales; family Burkholderiaceae_C; genus Paucibacter_A. Next base: position 1,542 of record CANFIC010000043.1, on the reverse strand, counting down.
CCCGGCGATTGCATCAAGCAGCAGGCGCTCGTAAGCGCCGACCCGGTTGGCGGCGAAAGCCTGGTCGAAGTCGAGGTCGAGCGACACTGGCGAGAGCATTTCGCCATGTGCACCGCCCTTGGCCGCGAGCAGTTGCAACTCGAGTCCGTCTTCTGGTTGCAGCTTGATGACGAGCCGGTTCGGCTGATTCGTGCCTGGAAAGATCGGGTGCGGTACCGGGCGGAAATTGATGACGATCTGCGCATCGCGGCCGGCCAACCGTTTACCGGTACGCAGGTAGAAAGGCACGCCGGCCCAGCGCCAGTTCTGCACCTCGGTGCGCAAGGCGACAAAAGTTTCGCAGGTGCTGTCAGGCGGTACCTTGGCTTCATCAAGGTAGCCGCAGACTGGTTGTCCGTCGACCGTGCCGGCACGGTATTGGCCGCGCACCACATCGCGTGCAACGCTTTCGGGGGTGAAGGCTTTCAGCGAGCGCAGCACCTTGAGTTTTTCATCACGGATCGCATCGGCGTCGTTGGTCGGTGGTGGTTCCATCGCGATCATCGTCAGCAACTGCAGCGCGTGATTCTGGATCATGTCGCGCATTGCGCCGGTGCCGTCGTAAAAGGCGCCACGCGTGCCGACTCCAAGCCCTTCAGCCAATGTGATCTGGATATTGGCGATGCTTTCGCGGCGCCAAAGCGGTTCGAACAAGGCATTGCCGAAGCGCAGCGCCATCAGGTTCTGCACCGCAGGCTTGCCAAGGTAATGGTCGATGCGAAAGGCCTGGCTTTCAGAGAATACCGAGCGCACCACCTGGTTGATTTGCTGTGCGCTGGCCAGATCATGGCCGAGCGGTTTTTCAAGCACGACACGCACCCGTTTGTCGTTGATGCCGGCAGCGCCGAGTTGCGCACAGATCTGCGTGAACAAATGCGGGCTGGTCGCGAGGTAGAGCACCACCGTGCTCGCTTGCCGCTCATCCAGCCAGTCCTTCAGGCGCTGGTAATGCTCGGGCTGCGACAGATCCATGCGCCGGTATTGCACCAGCGCCGCAAAGCGCTCGAACTCCTCGTCATTGGGGCGTTTCGAACCTTCGACTTCGCGGAAGCGTTCCTTCAACCAGGCTCGGTAGCGGTCGTCGCTCATTTCATCGCGGGCGACTGCCAGGATCCGGCCGCCTTCAGGTAGCTTGCCATGGCGAAAAGCCTGTAACAGCGCCGGCATCAGCTTGCGCCAGGTCAGATCGCCGGTGCCGCCAAAGAATACGAGATCGAAAGACATGCTGCGGGGTCCTGTAGCTGCGCGGCATGTTCAATGCCGGCGATTTTGTAACAAAGTTTCTTCCGGGATGATGCCGGAGTTTCTTGTCCGGGTCAACAAGCCAGGTAAAAAAGACCTGATACATGGGGAAGTGATACTGCCTGCAGGATGTAACTGATGCTTGCGGTGATTGCCGGCCATTGCGGTTCTAATAGGGCTCGAATCGACAAGGGGAAATCCGCATGAATCAGCTGGAACAACTGAAACTTTTCACCACTGTGGTGGCCGATACCGGCAACT
>CANFIC010000042.1 GCA_947446685.1 Burkholderiales bacterium | reverse complement strand
CGCTCCAGGCCGCTGGAGAATGCAAATTTTGAAACAGCCTTCGATTCGCAAGCGGCTTCGTTGCCGCTCGGGCCCGAGCCCTTGTTGCCGGAAGCCTATGACATCGGCCCCGGCAAGGGTGGTCATGGCGTGCATCTGGCAGCGCGCGAGTCCAATGGCCGCAATATGACACTCGAGTTGTCCGATGAACTCGCCATCGGACTGCTGCGTTTGCTGGAACAGGCGCTGATCGAAGCGGATTGGGGCATTCTGGACGCTCCGCCAGCCGCAGAAGCCGGCGCTGCATCAACGCCGGTTGCGCCTATCCTGCTCAATTGAAAAAACTGCCGCTGGCGCGAATTCAGAGGTGCCGCCAGGCCGCGATGCCAACTGCGATGCCGATTGCGCCCATCGCCAAGGTGGCCGCGCCCATCCAGCCCTTTTTCGTCAATAGGGCAATGGCCGCCAATGCAATTGATACCTGCAAGGCGGTGGTCGCCTGAGCCCAGCGGTGGTGCTGGTGCATTTGCTCGGCGCTCTTTTCGTCAAAAGCCTTAGATTCAGCTTCCAGCTTTTGCGCACCGAGCATGATCTCGGCTTTTTCAGACTTGTAGCGTTCGACTTCCTGCTGGTATTTGGCTTTTTTTTCCTCTGGCACCAGCATCACCGCCAATTCGGCCATGTTCTGCTTGTTGCCCTTCGATTGGAAATAGGCCCATTGATTGGCCGCTTCGGTCTTCTTGATCGCCGCGTCGTTTTTGTACAGGCCGGCATTGGCCTGAGTCAAACCGCCCATATAGGAAAATAGAGCTCCGACAGTGGCCAGGAGGGCGGTGATCACCGCCAGTTTGCCTGCAATCCCGTTAGGTGCCTCATGGGAAGCATGCTCGAGTGCGTGATCATGCGGGCCGTGCACGTGAAAGCCATGTCCTGACATGTTGTTTTCTCCGGTTCAATTGCGTTGGTAGGTGACAAAGTCAAAGGTCCAGCCTTGCGGGCTGGTTTTTTTTTCACGAAAAATCTCGGTAAATTGCTGCCGATCCCAGGCGGGAAAGAAACTGTCAGCGTCGAAATCGGCATCAATTTCGGTCAATTCCAGCCTGTCAGCCCGGGAAATTGCCGCAGTGTAGATCTCCGCACCGCCGATCACGTAAACCCTGATGGCTCCGGCGCAGGCTTTCAGTGCGCCGTCAAGCGAGTCGAAGATCTCGGCGCCTTCGAGTTGCAAAGCCTTGTGCGACAAGACCAGATTGCGCCGACCGGGCAGCGGTTTGAATCGTTCCGGCAGGGAATCCCAGGTCTTGCGCCCCATGATCACCGGGTGGCCCAGGGTCAAGGCCTTGAAGCGCGCCATGTCTTCGGGCAGCCGCCAGAGCAACTGGTTGTCGCGGCCGATGGCACCCTGGCGCGCCACTGCAGCGATCAGGCTCATCGCCGTCATACGGCGACTGGCGCCTTGATCGCCGGGTGTGGCGCGTAGCCGGTCAGTTCGAAGTCCTCGAGTTCATAGTCGAACAAGGTCGGCGGCCGGCGCTTGATCTGCAATTGAGGGTAGGGCAGCGGCTGGCGTGCCAATTGTGTCTGCACCTGCTCGAAATGATTGCTGTAGATATGGCAGTCGCCACCCGTCCAGACGAAGTCGCCCAGATCGAGCTCGCATTGCTGCGCCAGCATCTGTGTCAGCAAGGCATAGCTGGCGATGTTGAAGGGCACACCCAGAAAAATATCGGCGCTGCGTTGGTAAAGCTGGCAGGACAGTTTGCCGCGGCCGCCAGGCGATTCGGGCGGCGCCACATAGAACTGGAAAAATGCATGGCAAGGCATCAAGGCCATCTTGGGCAGGTCGGCGACATTCCAGGCGCTGACGATGATGCGGCGTGAATAGGGGTTGGTTTTCAACTGCTCAAGGACCTGGGAAATCTGGTCGATATGGCCGCCATCAGGGGTCGGCCAATTGCGCCATTGCACGCCGTAGACTGGGCCGAGGTCGCCGCTTTCTGGCGCCCATTCGTTCCAGATATTGCAGCCGCGTTCCTGCAGCCATTTGACGTTGGAGTCGCCGCGCAAGAACCAGAGCAACTCAAGCACGATCGATTTGAGATGCACTTTCTTGGTCGTCACCAGCGGGAAGCCCTGGTTCAGGTCAAAGCGCAATTGGTGGCCGAACACGCTGCGCGTGCCGGTACCGGTACGGTCCATCTTGGACACGCCATGCTCGAACACATGGCGCATGAAGTCTTCGTACTGCGATGAAGTCTGGGAGGGGCTTGTGCTCATGGGGTGGATTCTAGAAGCTTGGTCGCGATCAATGCGCGGATCCGGCCTGAAGTTCAGACTCGGCGGGCAGCTATTTTTCGCTGCACGAAAGGATTTCCATGTCCACTGCTGAAAAACCGCTTGGCGCTGAGCGCATTGCCTGCGAAATCTGCCTGAAAGAGGTGCCGCTGTCCGAAGCGACGGTGCCCGAGGGGACGGACTATTTCGTGCATTTCTGCGGGCTTGATTGTTTTCAGGCCTGGCAGCGCCAGCAGGAAAAGCCTGCTGACAAAATGGCCGACCCGGCGGACTGACAAGCGGCGCTTTCCCGGGCGGGGCAGCGCCGGGCAGCGGGACATGATGAACTCGACTCGACCTGCTTGCGGGAAACTACGGCCCGCCGTACTCAGCTAACTCATAGACAATCGGAGCTTGATTTGCGATTCGATCAGTGTCGCATCCTGCTTCGATAGTCACCACGAGGTTTTATGAGCTCGAGATCAGGGCATGGGAATGAAGGTTGTTTGACGCTGCCTCCTGGTGATTTGGCAGCTTGCGTCGATGCTTTACGAAAGCTCGGACTCGAGGAGTACTTGTGGTGTGCGCCTGAAGATGGCTTTCTGGCGCTCAAACCCGAGTTGCTGAACCGCTTGGCCCCGGCTTATGACACGACCGGTTTATGTTCGACCTTGCAGTTTGATACCCAGGCCAGCGAACTCGATCTACAGCGCGAAATCTGGCTGGCCTTGCTCGCCACCCCCTGGCCTCAGCATTTCCCCAGCTACGCGGAACTGGCCGCCGCGGTGCGAATGCGCGCGAATATCGTCCATGCCGCCCGCAAGACTGCGCTGGCATTTCACACCCATGTGGCCGAACGGCCAGCCGGTTTGTGGACCTATTCGCGCGAGACCAGCTTCACCGTACGGCCTGGCTGTTCCTTGATCGAGGCGCTGGAGCGCGCGACCCAGCCCGAAGTCAGCGGGCAGCTCTATGACTTTTCCTGTTACCGCGCAACTGAATATGTGATTTTGCTGGCAATGGCCAAGGAAGCGCGCGAACATAACCCGGCCTTGTTCGCCCGCATGCAATTGCAAAGCGAGCGCAATGCGGTGATGTCGGGGCAGTTCCATGAGGTGTTCTTGAGTGAACTAGGGTCCAACGAAGTCCCGTTGCCGCCGGCTTATTACGTGCCTGGTGATCGGGTCTGGTTCCGCAATCCGGATGCAGTCTCTTCTGATGTAACTGGTTTCGAAGGATCCTGGGTTTTTTATCTTGGTCAGGGCCTGTTTGCCAATTTTTGGAAGCGCGATCAACCCTTCACCCTGCTGGGCAAATGTGTCGAGATCTATCACTGGCGCCATGGCACTTATCTCGACGCTGCCGGCGAACTCCGGATGGACGAGAGCAAGGTGGCCGAGCAGGTGGCTTTGACCTTGGCTGACCCGGTCGCCAGCGCTGCGGTGTTTGAGCAGATGATGCGCTGGCGAGATCTCGCTGGCCAATACCTAGAGGGCGGCTGCATTGACCGCACCCGCGAAAGCCCTCGCTGGATCTGCGCCGGCACCGCCGATATACGGCTGCCCGATGCCTGACGGCTTTGTGAGCGGAAATATCGTTGAGCAAGCAGGAAGCAGCGCGGCATCGGAAAGAAGGCTAGCGCCTCGATTGCCCCTGGTCGACGCGTTCAAATTCGTCGCCTGCCAGTTGATCGTGCTGCACCATCTGGCCTTTTACGGTCCTATCGGCGACGCCATCGAAGCGCAATCCCCGCTACTTTCTTTCAGCTTGATTGAATATGCCCGGATGGCGGTGCAGGTTTTTCTGGTGTTTGGCGGTTATCTCGCCGCGCGAGGCATGTTGCGCGAGCCACCGCGCTGGGCTGCTTTGCCCAGCCTTTTCTGGCAGCGCTACATGCGCCTGGTATTGCCGCTGGCTGCGGCACTGTTTCTGGCGATGGCAGTCAACGGGCTGACGCGCCCCTGGCTCGATGCTGATACCGTCTCGGCACCGATGAGCTGGGGCCAGTTGGCCGCGCATCTGGCGCTGCTGCATTCCTTGCTTGGCATTGAATCAATCAGTGCCGGGGTCTGGTATGTCTCGATCGATCTGCAGCTCTTTATCTTGCTGGCGTTCCTATTTGCGCTGGGCCAAGGCTTGCGCAGCTGGCGCTACCTTTGCCTGCTGGGCCTGCTGGGCTCACTGTTTTTCTTCAACGTGAATCCCGATTGGGACATCTGGGGCAGCTATTTCTTTGCCAGTTATGGGTTGGGGGCGCTGCTGGCCATCGGACTGGACAAACGTTGGGACCGATTCCTGTTGCCATTGCTGAGCCTGCTGGTTTGCCTGGCGCTGGTGTTCGACTTCCGTGAACGTTTGCTGGTCGCCTTGGCCGCGACCTGGGTGTTGGCCTATGCAGCGCCCTTGAGCGCCTATCTTGGCCAGACGCTGCAGCGGCTGGCGAGTCTGGGCCACGTGTCATATTCAGTCTTCCTGATCCACTTTCCCGTTTGTCTGCTTGTCAACGTAGCCTTGGTTATCGTCAATCCGTCGGCGGGAACCGCTTGGGCTTGGGCTGTCGTGGCGACGTTGACAGCCTTGCTGCTGAGCAATCTGGCTGGTGCGGCTTTTTACCGCTGGGTTGAATTGCCCTGTGCGAGATTGGGTCGCGGACGGGTTCGCGGCAGCTGAAGCTGGCCTTGTCGCCGCCCTCAGGCGAGCAACTTGTGGATCAGTTCGGGCGTGCTGGCCGCGCTGTATTTCTTCATCAAACGGGCCCGGTAGACATCGACGGTGCGCGGGCTGATCGCCAGGCGGCGACCAATCAATTTGCTGGTCAGGCCGGCCATCAGCAAGGCAGCTATTTCGCGCTCGCGCGGTGTCAACTCGACTGTCAGGCGACGGTGTGCTGACAGATCCTGGAAGCTCCAGATGCCTTCGGCATGAGGGTCGGCGGGATCGAGTGCCCGTCCTGCGACATGGCACCAGAAGAGCTCGCCAGCTCTGGGTCCGTCAACCCGCTTCATCACCCGGTCGTCGGCGTAATGCCCGAGCGGTAATGGTGAATCCGTGGCGTCGAGGCTGGCCTTGATGCGCTCACCGGTGCGCTCGAATTCGACCGCAGTGGGATAGAGTTTTTCGAAACTCTGGCCGATCAGTTGACCGCGCGTGGCGCCGAACATGTCGAGCAATTTTTTATTGCAGTCCACGATCAACCTGTCGGCCGAAAGGACCAGGCCGATCGGCGCGAGTTCAAAGGCGCTGCGGTAGTCGAGACTCATCAGAGCAGGGTCAGAGTGCTTGTGGCCTGCGCGGCAAGCCTGCCGTCAGGGTTCGCAATGTCGCTGCTGCCGAATGCCAATTTCCGCCCACGGCGCAAGATCTTGGCGGTGACGATGCAATGATCTCCGGCGATCGGGCGCAAAAAACTGGTTTGCAGTTGCGCGGTAGTCAGCGGCCTGAATTCACCCAAATCATTGATCAGCGCCAGCACCATCGCTGTATCGGCTGCCGCCATCACCGCCTGACCGCACATCATCTGCCCGACATGCATGAATTCCTGCCTGACAGGCAGCCTGATGCGAACGCTTCCTGGCTGGCATTCGAGAAGTTCCATATCCATCGCGATGATCCATGGGGCGAAGACCGCGGGCATCAGAGCTTGCAATTCTTGTGGGCGCATGGCGAATATTTCCGGGGCTGCTTGGTTGGCCCTTAGGCGATTCTACGTAACGATTACTTAAGCGCTTAAGTAGTACGCTCTGGGCTTCCTGAATTCGAGACGGAGACTTTGATGAACAAGCTTTATCCGAGCGCGGCGGCTGCGCTTGCAGACGTCGTGGCCGACGGGCAGTTGATGGCGGTTGGTGGTTTCGGCCTTTGTGGCATTCCCGAGGCCTTGATTGCAGCCTTGCGCGACAGCGGCGCCAAGGATCTGACGGTAATTTCCAACAACGCCGGCGTCGATGGTTTCGGCCTTGGACAACTGCTTGAGACGCGCCAGATCAAGCGCATGATCTCCAGCTATGTCGGCGAGAACAAAGAGTTTGAACGTCAATATCTGGCGGGCGAATTGGAGCTCGAATTCACGCCGCAAGGCACATTGGCTGAAAAACTGCGCGCCGGCGGTGCCGGCATTCCAGCATTCTTCACCCGTACCGGGGTCGGCACGATCGTCGCCGACGGCAAGGAGTTGCGTGAATTTGACGGCCAGACCTATGTGATGGAGCGCTCGCTGCAGCCTGATATTTCTTTGGTCAAGGCCTGGAAGGCCGACAAGAGCGGCAACCTGGTGTTTCGCCGAACCGCCCGCAATTTCAATCCGGCAGTGGCGATGGCGGGCAAGCTGACGGTGGTTGAAGTCGAACATCTGGTCGAAGTCGGCGAGATTGACCCTGACGCCGTTCACCTGCCCGGTATCTATGTGCACCGCATTGTCGTCAATGCGCATCCCGAGAAGCGCATCGAAAAGCGCACGCTGACCGAAACTTCCGCCAAATAACCGATTGCGGGACCGGCTGCCCGAGATAAGCGAGCGGCAAGTTCCCGAACTGACTGGAGAGCCTGATCATGGCCTGGACTCAAGACCAAATGGCGGCCCGCGCGGCGCTGGAATTAGAAGACGGTTTTTATGTGAACCTTGGCATCGGCATCCCGACGCTGGTCGCCAATTTCGTCCCCAAGGACATCGAGGTCTGGCTGCAAAGCGAAAACGGCATGCTCGGCATTGGCCCGTTTCCAACCGAAGCTGAAGTTGATGCTGACCTGATCAACGCCGGCAAGCAGACGGTAACGACCATTCCCGGCAGCGCCATTTTCGGCAGCCATGACAGCTTCGCGATGATTCGCGGCGGCAAGATCAATCTGTCGATCCTCGGCGCGATGCAGGTCAGCGAAAAAGGCGATCTCGCCAACTGGATGATTCCAGGCAAGATGGTCAAGGGCATGGGCGGCGCGATGGACCTGGTGGCGGGTGTCAAGCGTGTCATCGTGCTGATGGAGCATGTGGCGAAAAAACGTGACGGTTCCTTCGATATGAAGATCCTGCCCTCATGCACCTTGCCTTTGACCGGCCTCGGTGTCGTCAACCGCATCATTACCGATCTTGCAGTGATGGACGTGACGCCCGAAGGGCTGAAGTTGCAGGAGTTGGCCGAAGGCGTGACGCGCGAGCAGGTGCAGGAAAAGACTGGCGTGACGCTGATCTGACGGAGTTCAGCGAATTCTCCGGCCATCTCTGATGAGCCGGCTTGAAGATCGACGTAAAAGGTGCAGCGCGGCTCGAAGCGAGACGCGCTGCTGCCCTGCCTGATCGGTTGCGATACCCAGGTGAATGCGAGCGGTTATCATCCGCCCCGGCAGCAGGAACCCGGTCGGCAGCCAAGTCATTCATCCGGACAAATATCAAGACCAAGAGCCGGCTTTGCGCGTCGAGAATCAAGGCGCTGCGTTTGACGGCAATCAGCCAGCCTCCTTCGCGAAAAGACTCTGTACATGACCCATGCTGTCTCCAAGGCCGTCTTCGCCGGCACCATCTTCACCAGCGCTTTCGCGCTCTTCCTGGTGCAACCGATCATCGCCAAGCAGATCCTGCCCTGGTTCGGTGGTTCGGCTGCAGTCTGGGCGATCTGCATGGTCTTTTTCCAGATCCTGTTGCTGGCCGGCTATGCCTATTCGGACTGGACCACGCACAAGCTTACGCCCCGGCGCCAGGTGCTGCTCCATGTCGCGCTGCTGGCGCTCAGCTTGGCCTTTTTGCCCATCATCGCCAATCCGCATTGGAAGCCGGTCGGTGACGAGGATCCGACCTGGCTGATCATCCGTTTGCTGTTCGGCACCATCGGCCTGCCTTACTTTTTGCTCTCGACCACCGGCCCGCTGATCCAATCCTGGGTCTCACGCACGCTGGTCGGCAGCCATGTTTATCGCTATTTTTCGCTCTCCAACCTGGCTTCGCTGATCGCATTGATCTGCTACCCGTTCCTGATTGAGCGCCAGGCGGCAATTCTCGGCCAAGCCTATGCCTGGTCTGCAGCTTATGCGGCCTTTGTGCTGATGTGCGCTGGATCGGGTTATTACTTCATGCGCCATGCCCATGCGCTGCCGCAGTCGGTGCCGAGCAGCCAGCATGAACCCGAAGGCGACTGGAACCCGACCTGGCGCGACTACCTGCTCTGGCTGGCACCTGCGGCGATGGGCTCATGGTTGTTGCTGGCCATTACCAACCACATCACGCAGAACGTCGCTGCCATTCCCTTCCTCTGGTTGCTGCCACTGACGCTTTATTTGCTGACCTTCGTCTTGTGTTTCGAGAGCGATCGTTGGTACCGGCGGTCTATCGTCTTGCCCTTGGCCGCAATGCTGCTGGGGCTGGCGGCCTACGGTCTGCAGGACGGCAGCGTTGGCCGCGACATCTGGGTCGCGATTCCCGTCTACTGCGCAGGGCTGTTTGTTTTCTGCATGTTCCTGCATGGCGAACTGGCGTTGCTGCGTCCCGGCCCGCGGCATTTGACACGTTTTTATCTGATGGTTTCGCTGGGTGGGGCCATCGGCGGTATCGCCGTCGGGCTGATCGCGCCGCGTGTCTTGCCGGCCTATTACGAGCTCGGCATCGGCTTTGTCTGCAGCGCGCTGCTGGCCATGGCAATGCTCAAGACCCGGTTGCGATTGGCTGCTGGCGCATTGGCGGTTTTTTGTGCTTTTTACCTGTACGGTCAGATCAGCGACGATCTGGACGGCACAAGGCGTATCGTGCGCAACTTCTACGGTACCTTGATCACGGTTGACAGCCCCGGAGAGACCCAGGCGGACGATATGCGCCAGCTCTATCACGGCTCGATCAAGCATGGCGAGCAATTCCTCGCCGCCGAGCGCAGGCGCGAACCGACCGCTTATTACGGCCGCTCTGCCGGAGTCGGCTTGGCCATCAGCAATACCGAAGCGCAGAACAAAAAGGTCGGCGTGATCGGACTGGGGGCCGGCACCCTGGCGGCTTATGGCCAGCCCGGTGACATCTACCGGATGTACGAAATCAACCCAGCCGTGATCGAACTGGCGAATCAGGAGTTCAGCTTCCTGGCCGACAGTCCGGCGCAAATTCAGACCGTGCTTGGGGACGCGCGCTTGTCGCTGGAGCGCGAGCCGCCGCAAGCCTTTGATGTCCTGGCCGTGGACGCATTTTCGGGCGACTCGGTGCCTGTGCATCTGATCACGCTCGAGGCGATGGACGTTTACCTTCGCCACATGAAGCGGGACGGCATCATTGCTTTTCATGTCACCAACCGCTTTCTGCGGCTGGCGCCGGTGGTCGAAAAGATCGCCGCTGCCCGGGGCTTGCAAGTGGCATTGATCCATGACGACAACGACAACCCGGCCTTGCGCAATACCGATTGGGTGCTGGTGGCGCGTACGCGCGAAATTCTTGACCGGGAAGCGCTTCGCAAGTCGGCGATCGCGATCAAACCAATCCCCGGTCTTGGTGTGTGGACCGATGACTTCAATAATTTGTTTGAGGTTCTCAAGTAAGCGAAAGCCTCGTTCGCGCTCGGGCTTACCGGGCATGACGGTGTAGCCGCATCTGGCAGCGGCATCAATTCAGGCAGGGCAAGCAGCCAATACCAGTCCGATTCAAGCCGAGGGCATTCATGACCATTGCATCGCTCAAGCTCGCAACACCAACCGGGAATCAGCCGGTGCTTGATTCGCCGGTGCCCCTGCCGACGGTCGTGACAGCCATCGCTGCGGCGAGTTCTCTGGCCGCCTGTGGCGGTGGCTCGGCGCCAGCGGCCACAACACCGGTAGTTCCGACCGGCTCCGGGCTCAGTGACACCCAGGCCTCGCGCTTTTTGGCTCAAGCCAGCTTTGCTGCGACCAGCGCTGAGATCAACTCGGTGAAGGCCAAAGGCTATAGCGGCTGGCTCGATGAACAGTTCGCAGTGCCGGTCAGCAGCCCCCACTTTGACTGGATGCTGGCCAAGGGCTTTGCGGACGATGCCAACAAATTCAATTTTGCTGGGGTCGACAACACCTTATGGCGAAAATTTCTCAGCAGTCCTGACAGCTTGCGGCAACGCGTCGTTTTGGCGCTTTCAGAGATTTTTGTCGTTTCGATGGACAGCTTGCCGGTGGCTTGGCGAGGCTTTGCGGTGGCGGCCTATGTCGACATGCTCGAACAGCGCGCCTTTGGAACTTATCGCGAACTGCTCGAAGGAGTGACCTTGTCCTGCGCGATGGGCGTTTACCTGAATATGCGCGGCAACACCAAGGAAGATGCAGCGACCGGCCGGGTGCCTGACGAAAACTATGCGCGCGAAGTGATGCAGCTGTTCACTATCGGCTTGAACGAACTCGGCATCAACGGTGCCGCGCTGCTCGATGCGCAGGGCAAGCCCAAGGAAAGCTATACGCAGACGAACATCACTGACCTGGCGCGGGTGCTGACCGGTTGGGAATTCGACACCGTCAACGTTGCCGAACCGAGCTTCATGCGCAAGCCGATGCAGCATTTGGCCAGCCGTTTTTCGACCGGCGCCAAAAAAGTGCTCAATGTCGATATTCCGGCCAGCGCCACCGGTCCTGCAGCGCTGAAGACAGTACTCGATACGCTGGCCAATCATTCCAATGTCGGCCCCTTCATCGGGCGCCAATTGATCCAGCGTCTGGTCTGTTCGAACCCGAGTCCGGCTTATGTCCAGCGCGTTGCGACAATCTTCAACAACAATGGTCAGGGACAACGAGGCGACCTGAAGGCCGTCATCAAGGCGGTGCTGCTCGATGATGAGGCCCGCCAGTCTGGCAGCGGTCTGGCCACCGGACGTTTGCGCGAACCGGTGCAGCGCTTCGTCCAATGGGGGCGGACTTTCGGGGCAATTTCGGCCCTTGACAACTGGACGGTGGGCAGCACCACCAATCCGGCCACGCGGCTTGGGCAGAGCCCGCTGCGCAGCCCTTCGGTGTTCAATTTCTTCAGACCCGGCTATGTACCGCCAAACTCGCTGCTGGGCAGCAACAACATCACCGCGCCGGAGTTCCAGCTCTGCAACGAAAGCACGGTGGCAGGTTATCTGAACTATATGCAGACGGTCATTGCCAGCGGTGCTGGAGATGTGAAGCCGAATTACACGGCCGAGTTGGCGCTGGCCGCTGATGCCGTTGCGCTGGTGGATCGTATCGTCTTGCTGCTCAGTGCCAATGGGCTGAGTGCGGCTACCTCAACCGTCATCGCCACCGCAGTGGCGAGCATTTCTGCCAGCACCGATGCCGGCAAGCTGAATCGGGTTCAGGCCGCGATCCTGCTGGTGATGGCCAGTCCTGAATACCTTGTGCAAAAGTGAGGTCCGCATGCAGATCAGCCAATTGAAAAATCTGCAGCGACGCGAATTCCTGCGCCGTGCTTCGGCGCTGGGCGTCGCCGGTGCCGCAGCGCCCTGGGCTTTGAGTCTGGCTTCCATCGGTGAGGCCTCTGCGGCCACGGCGCCGTCCGACTACAAGGCGCTGGTCTGCGTTTTCCTGTACGGAGGCAATGACTATGGCAATACGCTGGTGCCCTTCGATGCGCCCAGCTACCAGCAATATCAGACGATCCGCCAGACCATTGCCACGCCGCGCGATCAGCTGATCGCCACTGCATTGACCCCCCGGATTGCGCTTCCGAGCGGGCGCCAGATGGCGCTGGCGCCGCAGATGGGCAGACTCAAGACTATTTTTGATGCGGGCAAACTTGGCGTGCTGCTGAATGTCGGCACCCTGGTACAGCCGACCTCGCTGGCCCAGTATTACGCTCAGAGCGTGCCGCTGCCCCCAAAGCTGTTCTCGCACAATGATCAGCAAAGCGTCTGGCAGGCATCGACACCCGAGGGCGCCATTTCCGGCTGGGGCGGGCGAGTGGGCGATCAGTTCCTGGCCAGCAACGGTAATGCCACTTTTACCTGCATCAATGTATCTGGCAACGCGATTTTCATGGCCGGTCAGCAAGTGGCGCAATACCAGATGGCCAGCACGGGTGCGGTCGCGATCAATGCGGTGACCAAACCGATGTACGGTTCGCAAGCTTGCGCCGATGCGATGCGCAGCTTGATCACTGCCGATCGCAGCCATTGGATGGAACAGGAACTGAACCGCGTGGTCAATCGGTCCGTCACCGCGCAAGCTGTCGTCTCGGGCGCGCTGGGCAGCCTACCTGCTATGAGCACCGCTTTCGATGCGACCAACAGCCTGGCCATGCAACTGCAACTGGTGGCCCGGATGATTGCTGCACGCAGCAGTCTTGGCGCCAGCCGGCAGGTGTTCTTCGTCTCGATTGGTGGCTTCGACATGCATGATTTCCTGCCCGATCAGCATCCGGGTCTGCTCGGCGATGTCAGCGACGCGCTGGGCAGCTTTTATGATGCCACCGTCGAGCTGGGCGTGGCCGACCGCGTCACTGCCTTCACGGCTTCTGACTTCGGCCGCACCTTGACCAGCAATGGCGACGGTTCCGACCATGGCTGGGGCAGTCACCATTTCGTCGTCGGCGGCGCGGTCAAGGGCGGGCGTTTCTGGGGCCAGCTGCCTTCGGTCAGCGTCAATGGCCCCGACGATGTGGGGCAGGGCAGGTTGCTGCCTTCTACCTCGGTCGATCAGCTCGGCGCCACCCTGGCGAGCTGGATGGGGGTGACGGCCAGCGACTTGCCTTCGGTGATGCCACAGATCAGCAACTACAGCCTGCGCGATCTCGGTTTTTTCAGTTGAAACGGCCGCCACTTATCATCGAGGTCTGTCTCTCATGATCCCGACCCGATGACTATTGCGCGCCTGTTTGTTCTGCTGATTTTTTTGACGCTGAATCACGTCAATGCTGATGAGGCGCTGATCCAGCCGGAAGCAGCCAGTGGTTTGACCGCCAAGCCAGGCTGGTCGACTGAACATTTTGCAGTGGCTGCGGCGAATCCGCTGGCGGTCGAGGCTGGCTACCAGATCCTGAAGGCCGGCGGCACGGCGCTCGATGCGGCGATCGCCGTGCAGATGGTGCTGACCCTGGTCGAGCCGCAGTCCAGTGGCATCGGTGGTGGCGCATTTTTGATGCATTGGGACGGCAGCGCGATGCAGGCCTGGGATGGTCGCGAGACCGCGCCCGCTGCGGCCGAGCTGACGATGTTCCTGCGCGCTGATGGCAAGCCCTTGACTGTGGCGCAGGCCATCGTCAGTGGCTTTTCGGTCGCGACACCCGGTGTTGTGGCGATGCTGGCCCAAGCCCATCGCCAGCATGGTCGACTTCCCTGGTCTGCCTTGTTCCAGCCGGCGATCGAACTGGCTGAGCGCGGCTTTCCGGTCAGCCCGCGACTGCACAAGTTGCTCATCGCTGAGCAAGCGCTGCGCCGCGATGCGCAGGCCGGCGGCTATTTCTATGACGCGCAGGGCCTGCCACGTCCGGTCGGCTACTCCTTGAAAAATCCGGCCTTGGCCGAGGTGCTGCGCGCCATTGCCGAAAAAGGTGCAGCAGCGTTCTACCTTGGCCCGGTTGCCGCCGACATCTCGAGGCGCGTGCAAGGTCATGCCAGGCCGGGATTGCTCAGCCAGGCTGATCTGGCCGCCTACCAACCCATCCTCCGGGATGCCCTGTGTAGCGAATGGCTGCAGCGCTACCTGGTCTGCGGTTTTCCTCCACCATCTTCAGGCTATCTGACGATGATGCAGACCCTCAAGCTGATCGAGGGCAGGGGAGGTCTTTCCAGGCAGGCCATGCCATCCGACGGCCTGCCAGGCGTTTCCTGGCTGCATCAATACCTCGAAGCCTCACGGCTGGCTTTTGCCGATCGTGACCAGTACATTGCCGACCCGGCTTTCGTCACAGCACCAGCCGGTGATTGGCGCAATCTGCTCGACGAGGCCTATCTGCAGCAGCGGGCGGACTTGATCGGCCCGCAGCGGATGAAGCAAGTCGCTGCAGGCAGGCCGCTGGGCGCACAACTGAGCCATGCGGCACAAGCCGAACAGGTCGAATACGGCACTTCGCATATCAGCATCGTTGACGCGCAAGGCCATGCGGTAGCCATGACCAGCAGCATCGAGTCGGGATTTGGATCGCGCATCATGAGCGATGGTGGCAGCGGCCTGGCCGGCGGTTTTTTACTCAACAACGAGATGACTGATTTCTCGATGTCGCCGACTGATGCCCAGGGCAAGCCAGTCGCGAACCGTGCTGAAGCGGGAAAACGGCCGCGCTCGAGCATGAGTCCGACGCTGGTCTTTGAACTTGTCCCTGGAACGAAGCGCCTGCTGATGAGCCTGGGTTCACCAGGTGGACCAGCGATCATTTTTTACACTGCCAAGACGCTGATTGCTTCTTTGGCCTGGGGCATGAATTTGCAGCGCGCCGTCAATCTGCCCAACTTTGGCAGTTTCTTCGGCACCGCGGTGCTCGAAGCTGGTGGCTTTCCATCTGCCACCTCGACCGGCTTGCGGGCGCTTGGACATCCTGTCGTCGAAACCGAACTGTCCAGCGGTGTGCACGCGATCCAGCGCCAAGGCAGCGGCTGGAATGGTGCCGCGGACCCGCGCCGAGAGGGTATCGTCAAAGGCGATTAGAGGGATGACCAGCCTCGCATCCTGGCTTCACTGATGTAAGTCATCAAGGGCCCGGGCATTCAGCATAGGCTTTGACCTATGGCCTCACTCGACTTGATGCTTTGGATTGCGGCCGGAATCCTGCTCCAGGTAGCCGTCTATTTGTTGATCGGGTTTTGGCACCATTGGCGAGCCTATCAGGCCTTGCGCAAGGTAGTCGCAGAGTTTGACCTTGCTATATCGGATCAAGCTGCGCCCGAGTCGGCAAAAACAGCGATAGCCGCATGGCGCGGCTATCGGGCATTTCGGGTCAAGGACAAACGACTTGAAGACCAGGCCGGACAAGTTTGTTCGTTTTCTCTCGTACCCGAGGATGGCAAACCACTGCCTCCATTCTTGCCGGGTCAATTCCTGACTTTTCAGCTTGAGGCGCCCGATGCAACCGGGGGCATCCAATCCGTCATTCGCTGCTACTCGCTGTCCGATGCGCCGCAACCCGACAGTTACCGAATTTCTGTCAAGCGCGCAATCGCTCCGGTTGGCAGCCACGTGGCCGCGGGGATTTCATCGAACTATCTGCATGATCATGTCGAGGTCGGCAGCCGCTTGCAATTGCGTGCCCCCGCAGGCCATTTCCATATCGATCACAGTGATGCGCCGGTCGTATTGATTGGCGGTGGCATCGGTATCACGCCCTTGCTGAGCATGCTGAGTTGGTCTCTGGCCGTGCAGCCTGGGCGGGAGCTGTGGCTGTTTTACGGTGTGCGCAACAGGGCTGAGTTGGCGCTGCAAGGTCAATTGCAAGCGCTGGCCGCACAACATCCGGGTTTTCATCTGCACCTATGCCTGAGCAATCCGCAAGCAGACGACTTGGATGAGTTGCGATTGGGCCCGGTTCATGTGCACCACGGTCGAGTGAACATCGCGCTGCTGCGTCGCCTGCTGCCACTCAAACCCTATCAGTTCTACATTTGCGGCCCGACTCCGATGCTGCAAAGCCTGGTGCCTGCCTTGGAGGATTGGGGGGTGCCGAGCGGACGGATTTACTTTGAAGCTTTTGGGCCGGCATCAGTACCGCGCAAGAACTCGACAGCCGCTGCGTCCGGCCCTAGTCAGCAAAGCGACAAGCCAGACGCGGTCCTGGTGACTTTTGCCAAGTCAGGAAAACAAGCCAGTTGGGAGCCCGGCATGGGCAGTTTGCTGGACTTTGCCGAGTCTCTTGGCATCGACGTCCAGTCCGGCTGCCGTGCCGGGGGATGTGGCACATGCCAGACCAGCATTGGCAGCGGTGAGGTGGTCTACACCAAGACGCCGGATTTTGATCCCGAACCGGGCAGTTGCCTGCTGTGCGTTTGCATACCCAAAGCGGCGGTCACCCTGGAGGCGTAAATGAAGAATTCACTGTGGCGAGAACATGTATTGCCCTTTACCTTGCTGCTGGGACTCCTGGCTGCCGCCACCTTGGCTGGAGACTATCTGTTGCATCGATTGAACCTGGTCTGGGTCGGTCGCTATATGGGAATTCCGGGCACCTTGCTGATCATCGGCTCGCTTTACTACTCGGCGCGCAAGCGCAAATGGGTCACCGTGGGCGATCCCAGGTCAATGCTCAAATTGCATGAGTTCGGTACCTGGCTGGGTTCCCTGATGGTGCTGGTTCATGCCGGCATCCACTTCAATGCGATTCTTCCCTGGCTGGCTACGGTAGCCATGGGGGTGAATGTGATCAGCGGGTTGGTTGGCAAGATGTTGTTGGCCCAGTCGCGTCTGCATGTACAAGGCGAGCGCGAACGGTTCCAGTTGCGCGGCTTGTCCAAGGCCGAGGTCGAACGGGCGGTGTTTTGGGATGCTGTGGCCTTGGGTGCAATGACCCAGTG
>CANFIC010000041.1 GCA_947446685.1 Burkholderiales bacterium | reverse complement strand
TCAATTTCTGGCAGGATTTCAGTCGTGATGGGCCTCAAGGTCGCGTCTATGCCCCCCAGACCGATCTCGACCGACATGGCCTCAACCGCGGCGACATACTGGCTTGTAGCGACAGTCAGGCAGCCCGTGCAATGACCCGGGAGCTCTGCGAATGGGCCAGGCAACTGATGCTGGAGGGCGCGCCCTTGGTCCGTCAAATCGAGGGGCGCGCAGGATGGGAGTTGCGACTGGTCGTACAAGGCGGCCTGCGAATTCTTGAGAAAATCAAGGCCATGAAATACGCCAGTCTGACTCAGCGCCCTACGCTGACCGCAATGGATGCCCCCACAATGCTGTGGCGAGCGCTGCGGATGCATGCGCCGATCAACCCCAAGGAGGTTTCTTGACTCCCGAGAAATATGTGCAGGAGAAGACCGCCAAGAGCGGCTCGAGCTTCTACTACGCCTTCTTGTTTCTGCCTTTGGACCGGCGCGCCGCCATCACCGCCTTCTATGCCTTTTGCCGTGAAATTGATGATGTCGTCGATGAAACGCAGGATCCAGGTGTTGCAGCCACCAAGCTGGCTTGGTGGCAAAAGGAAACTGCCAGCTCATTTGCCGGCGCCCCCCAGCACCCGGTCATGCGCGCGCTGATGCCGCATTGCGCCAGTTACGACATCAGGCTCGAGCATTTGCATGCAGTCATCGAGGGTTGCCAGATGGATCTGGACCAGAACCGCTTTCTGGACTATCCCGGCCTGCAGCGCTATTGCCATCTGGTCGCCGGCGTTGTCGGTGAAGTCGCAGCCGGCATTTTTGGGAGTACCGAGGCAGGCACTAAAGCCTATGCCCACAAGCTCGGCCTGGCCATGCAGCTGACCAATATCATCCGCGACGTTGGCGACGATGCCAGGCGCGGCCGAATCTACCTGCCCATTTCGGAGCTCCAGCAATTTGACGTCAAGGCCCATGAAATTCTGCAGCGCAGCCGGCCCTGGGGCTATAGCGAGCGCTTCACCGCCTTGATGCAGTTCCAGGCCGGCCGTGCGCATCAACTTTATGACGAAGCTTTCGCTTTGCTGCCCGAGGCTGATCGCCGCACGCAAAAGCCCGGGCTGATGATGGCGAACATCTACCGGACCTTGCTGCGCGAAATCGAACGCGAAAATTTCCAGGTGCTGCAGCAGCGGATTTCGTTGACGCCGCTGCGCAAGGTCTGGATCGCAGTTCGGACCAACTTGTACGGCCGTTGATGCCAGGCCGAGCTTTGACCCAACGACGCGTGGCAGTGATCGGCGGCGGCTGGGCCGGCATTTCAGCTGCAGTTCATGCAAGTCAGCTCGGGCAAGCGGTGACGCTGTTTGAGATGGCCCCGCGATTGGGCGGCAGAGCGCGCAGTCTGGGAGATGTCACAGCTGCATCTTCAGAACTTGTCGAAGCGCCGCTGGACAACGGCCAGCATATCTTGATCGGCGCTTATCGGCATTGTCTAGAACTGCTGGCAACCGTTGGTGTCGATCATTCTGAGGCCCTGCTGCGCATGCCACTGCGGCTGCGCTACCCTCGCCATGAGGGCTTGAGCCTGCCCCCGGGTCGGCCATTGCCGAGCTTTGTGAGAGGCATATTGGCCTATCAAGCCTGGCCGCTGGCGGCGCGGGCGCGTCTGCTGACGACGGCAGCCGGATGGTTGCTGCAGCGTTTCACATGTGCAGCCGAGTTGACTGTCGACCAACTTTGCACAGATTTGCCCGCCATCGTCAAGCAAGAGCTGATCGCTCCGCTCTGCATTGCGGCCTTGAACACGCCCTCCGGACAAGCCAGCGCCAGGGTGTTCCTGCGTGTCTTGCAAGATTCGCTATTTGGCGGAAACGGCAGTTCCGACCTGCTGCTGCCGCGTGTCCCGCTGTCCGGCTTGCTGGCCGACCCGGCCCAAACCTGGCTGCAGGACCAAGGTACCGTGCTGCGCCTTGGGCAGCGTCTGCAAAGCCTCGAGAAGCAGGGAAATCGATGGCTGGCCGACGGCGAACCGTTTGATGCGGTGATCCTCGCCTGCACCTCGGCAGAAGCAGCAAGGCTTTGCAACGACATTGCACCGGACTGGGCATTCAACGCAAGGGCGCTGCGATTCGAGCCGATCATCACCGTCTATCTGCAAAGCCCGGGATCAGCTCTGCCTGCGCCGATGCTTGCCTTGCATGAGGGCCCGCAAGCGCCAGCCCAATTTGCCTTCGATCTGGGCCAATTGGGTCACGCGCCTGGACGGTTTGCCTTCGTCATCAGCGGCGCAGCACCCTGGGTCGCACGCGGTTTGGTCGAAACAGGCTGGATTGCGCTGGAACAGGCTGAACGTGAAATCAGTTGGACGAGCCCGCCGAAAATCCTCAAAGTCCTGGCTGAAAAGCGCGCAACTTTCGCCTGCACACCAGACTTGCATCGTCCGCCAGCACAGATAAGCGATGGACTTTTCGCCGCCGGGGACTATGTAGCGGGACCCTACCCGGCCACTTTGGAGGGCGCGGTCAGGTCGGGGCGGACAGCAGCGATCACTGCAGCCACCGACCATTGGTAAATGCGCAAAACCCAGCCAAGTCTCAGCTCGGCATTTGTCTTCAGCGAGCTTATTCGATGCGGATTTTCAACAACGAAGGAAAGTAACCGTCCATTCGACTGATGAAACCAATTTTCGCAATGCAAAAATTCGATTTCTCCAGCACAATCCATGCATGAAAAACGATGAGGTCAAGTCACCCGCCATCCAGGTGCTGGAACGCACTTTTGCCTTGCTCGACGTGCTGGCAAGTCACCAGGATCCGGTCTCCTTGAAACAGATCAGCGCAACAACCGGTTTGCATCCATCCACTGCCCACCGGATTCTCAATGATCTGGCCTTGGGAAGATTCGTCGACCGTCCGGAGGCCGGAAGCTACCGCCTCGGTATGCGGATGCTGGAACTCGGCAACCTGGTCAAAGCCAGGCTTGATGTCCGCGAGGCCGCCCTGGGGCCTATGCGCGAGCTGCACAAATTCACCCACCAACCCGTCAATCTATCAGTGCGTCAGGGCGATGAAATCGTCTACATCGAGCGTACCTATAGCGAGCGATCCGGCATGCAAGTCGTACGCGCGATCGGCGGACGAGCACCGCTGCACTTGACATCGGTAGGGAAATTATTCCTGGCCAGTGACGAGCCGCTCCGGGTCCGCAGTTACGCTACGCGTACCGGTCTGGCCGGGCACACCCACAACAGCATTACCGACATCAATGCACTGGAGCGGGAAATGGCTTTCGTGCGCCAGCGGGGCGTCGCTCGCGATGACGAAGAACTGGAACTTGGTGTTCGCTGTATGGCCGCAGGCATCTACGATGACCAGTCCAAACTGATCGCCGGGTTGTCAATTTCGGCACCGGCTGATCGGCTCGAAGAATCCTGGTTACTCAAGCTGACACAGACCGCTGCAGAAATTTCGTCAGCGCTGGGTTACCGTGGCTGAAAGCGTTCGTGCATAAAAAACGCGCTCAATTGAGCGCGTTTTTTATGCAGATAGGCCATCTCAGATAGCGACCTTCGCTTCTTTCAATAAAGCCGATGGGTTGCTGTTGATCCATTTGCGTACGCGTTCCGCATCGCCGATTCTGGTGTTCTTGCCAGTCGAGTCCAGGAACACCATGATCAATTTGCGTCCGGCCATACGGGCTTGCATCACCAGGCAACGTCCGGCCTCATTGATAAAGCCAGTCTTTTGCAAGCCGATGTCCCACGCAGGGCTGCTGACAAGTCGGTTGGTATTGTGGAACTGCAGTTGTCTGCGACCTAACGCCACCTGGAATTCACGCGAAGTAGAAAATTCACGCAACAGCGGCACTTCGTGCGCGACCTTCACCAGCACAGCAAGGTCCATGGCGGTCGATTGATTGCGACTCGACAATCCGCTCGGCTCAACATACTGTGTGCCGCTCATGCCTAGAAGTTGCGCCTTGTGATTCATCGCGTCGACGAAAACCTGCAGTCCACCCGGATAGTTGCGGCCGAGTGCAGCCGCAGCCCTATTCTCGGATGCCATCAAGGCCAGATGCAACATTTCCCCGCGCGACAAGGTAGTGCCAACGGGCAAACGCGAGCTTGAGCGCTTTTCGGTGTTGATGTCTTCCTCGCTGATGGTCAGCTTTTCGTCCAGGGACTGCCCGGCTTCAACGACAACCAGCGCCGTCATCAACTTGGTGATCGACGCGATCGGTAAAACAGCTTGCGAATTTTTCGAGAACAGGACTTCGTTGGTGTCCTGGTCCAGCACCAGCGCTACGCCTGACTTCAAATCAAGCGCATCTCCGACCGAATGCAAACCATGAAGTTGTCCTATCGAAGGCACTGCAACCGCAGCAACGCCGGCCACGACAGCGACTTTGCGCAAACGCGAACCGGTCATTTTGGCAGACTTGGTCTTCTGCAGATTCTTGTCCAGTTTGCTCGGGGCTGGCGTTGGTTCGTCAACTGCGGCATGGACTGGCAAGGCCACAGCAGCCAACAGAACAGTAAAGCCCAGAACCATGCCCAAGAAATTTGATGCGATCGACTTCAACCTGACTCCCGGTAACTTGCTACTGCCGACAGGTTATACGAAAAACACCCTCAGGATCAAAAACTTGAAGGCATTTCTTCAAGTTGGATATTGCATTTACTGACTTTAGACTCAACGATTGAGCCAAACCTGCCCTGAATACGATGGTCGAGCTGCAAGGTCTGGTCTCAATTGGGTCTCATCCCTGTGCAGAGACGCGTTCGATTTTGCTGTGCAATTTGTTCAAAGCACTTAAATAGGCCTTGGCTGAAGCCACAACAATATCCGGATCAGCTCCGATGCCGTTCACCACACGCCCCGCATGCTGCAACCGGACGGTCACTTCACCTTGTGACTCCGTGTTACCGCTGGTGATCGCGTTGACCGAATAAAGCAGCAACTCTGCTCCACTCTTGACGGTCGATTCGATCGCACGAACGGTGGCGTCGACGGGTCCATTGCCATCACTCTCGGCACGATGCTCGATCTGTCCGATAGAAAATACCACGCTGGCATGTGGCCGCTCGCCGGTTTCCGAGCGCTGTGAGAGCGCGACCAACCGGTAATGTTCCTGTTCGGAACCAACCCCTTCATCCATCACCAGCGCGATGATGTCCTCGTCAAAAATCTCGTTCTTTCGATCAGCCAGATCCTTGAACCGGACGAACGCATTGTTGATTTCCGCTTCGGACTCCAGCGCAATTCCAAGTTCCTGCAGGCGTTGCTTGAAAGCATTGCGGCCGCTGAGTTTGCCCAGGACGATCTTGTTGGCAGACCAGCCAACATCCTCGGCACGCATGATTTCATAAGTGTCCCGAGCTTTGAGTACGCCGTCCTGATGGATACCTGAGGCATGTGCAAAAGCGTTGGCACCCACGACTGCCTTGTTAGGCTGCACGACAAACCCGGTAGTCTGGGACACCAACCGTGATGCTGCGAGGATTTGCGAAGCGTCGACATTCAGGTCCAGGCCGAAATAGTCGCGCCTGGTCTTGAGTGCCATCACGACTTCTTCGAGCGAACAATTCCCGGCCCGCTCTCCCAGTCCATTGATCGTGCATTCAATTTGCCGAGCCCCGCCGATCTGTACGCCAGCCAGAGAGTTGGCAACCGCCATGCCGAGGTCATTGTGGCAATGCACAGACCAGATTGCCTGGTCCGAGTTGGGTACGCGTTCGCGCAGGGTCTTGATGAAGTTGCCGTACAACTCAGGGATCGCATAGCCGACCGTATCAGGAATATTGATAGTTCGCGCGCCTTCCTTGATGACAGCCTCGACAACTCGGCAGAGAAAATCCATGTCGGAGCGGTAGCCATCCTCGGCTGAAAACTCGACGTCACCTGTCAGGTTGCGGGCGAAACGCACCGACAACCTGGCCTGCTCGAAAACCTGCTCGCGCGTCATGCGAAGTTTTTTCTCCATATGGAGTTCGCTGGTGGCGATGAAGGTATGGATGCGCGAGCGCTCAGCACCTTGCAAGGCCTCGGCAGCCCGGGCAATGTCACGGTCATTAGCTCGCGCCAGCGAACATATCGTGCTCTCGCGAACCGCGCCGGCAATCGCCTTGACCGCCTCGAAATCACCATTCGATGAGGCGGCAAAACCGGCCTCGATCACATCGACGCGCAGGCGCTCGAGTTGGCGCGCGATGCGCAATTTTTCGTCCTTGGTCATCGAAGCGCCGGGCGACTGCTCGCCATCGCGCAAAGTCGTATCGAAGATGATCAATTGATCTGACATGAGGGTCTCCTGAAGCGCCAAATTGAAAAACAAAACGGCCCGCGAAGCTAATGCTTGGCGGGCCGGGGATGCAAAGAAATCTTGTGACGTTTGCGATCAGCGTGCCCGAGGCCCGTTTGATAGCAGTAGCAGCAGTGAGTGCAAATTCGTCATGCCATCAATATAGCACGGCCTCACTGATGCAGGCCTTTTTCATCAGGCTCGTCAGTTGAAATCGCGATCAGACTGACCGGTCGACCCTTGACACGTTTGTAGATATAGATCGCATAGCCCGAAACACCGTAGCCACAGAACAGGCAGAAGAGAACGATCGGGGGATCAATATTGATGACCGCTATGCCCAAGGCAATCGCCACGATCACGACAAATGGCACCGAGCGTTTGAAGCTGACATCCTTGAAACTGAAAAAAGGAATGTTGGTCACCATGGTCAAGCCTGCATAAAGCGTGAAACCAAACGCCACCCAGGCCAATGTCGGATTGCTGTGAATCGATTTGAACCCTGCGTCGTCCAAGGTCCAAACCAGGCCGGCGAGCAAGGCTGCAGCGGCCGGACTTGGCAGACCCTGGAAAAAACGCTTATCGACGACCGCCAGGTTTGTATTGAAGCGTGCAAGTCGCAGCGCGGCGGCGGCGCAATAGATGAACGAGGCTAGCCAACCCATTTTCCCCAGGCCCTGCAAGGCCCAGATATACATGATCAGCGCCGGAGCCGCGCCGAAGGACACCATGTCTGAAAGACTGTCCATCTGCTCGCCAAAAGTGCTTTGGGTATTGGTCATTCTGGCCACACGGCCATCCAGGCTATCCAGCACCATCGCACAGAAGATGCCGTAAGCCGATTGTTCGAAGCGGCCATTCATCGCCATCACGATGGCGTAAAAGCCACCGAACAGGGCCGCCAGAGTGAACAGATTGGGAAGTATGTAGATGCCCTTGCGGCGCGGCCGAACCGGCGCCAGCAATTCATCGTCATCGTTCAGTTCGGGAGGATTCTTGGAATCAGTCATGGAGCCAGAGGATACAGCAGTGGAGCCATGAAAAAAAGCCACGCAAGCCAAGAGGCGGCGTGGCTTGTCGATCAGGAGTAAGGAGCGGTTGGGAGAACAGCCCCTCGCTCTCAGCCCGAGGTCCTTCCGTACCAGATCAGTTCTTCGACTGGTCAACCAGGCGGTTCTTCTTGATCCAGGGCATCATCGCGCGCAGTTTCTCGCCAACTTGCTCGATCTGGTGTTCGGCAGTCAGTCGGCGGCGGCTCAGCAAGGTGGGGGCACCCGCCTTGTTTTCCAGAATGAAGCTCTTGGCATATTCGCCTGTCTGGATGTCCTTCAGGCATTGACGCATCGCGTCTTTGGTTGCTGAAGTGACGATCTTCGGCCCGGTAACATATTCACCATATTCAGCGTTGTTGGAGATCGAGTAATTCATGTTGGCGATACCGCCTTCATAGATCAGATCGACGATCAACTTCAACTCATGCAGGCATTCAAAATAAGCCATCTCGGGCGCGTAGCCAGCTTCAACCAAGGTTTCAAATCCGGCCTTGATCAATTCGACGGTACCGCCGCACAGCACGGCCTGCTCGCCGAAAAGGTCAGTCTCAGTCTCTTCGCGGAAGTTGGTCTCGATGATGCCGGCCTTGCCGCCACCGTTGGCCGCGGCATAGGACAGTGCCAAGTCGCGCGCACGCCCGGACTTGTCGGCATAGACCGCAATCAGGTGCGGCACCCCGCCACCCTGCGTGTAAGTGCCGCGGACCGTGTGGCCGGGGGCCTTGGGAGCAACCATCCAGACATCCAGGTCAGCGCGGGGCGTGACTTGACCGTAATGCACATTGAAACCGTGGGCAAAAGCCAGCGAAGCGCCATGCTTGATGTTGGGTTCAACTTCCAGCTTATAGACTTCAGCGATCTGTTCGTCGGGCAACAGCATCATCACCACGTCAGCGGCCCTGACTGCGTCAGCAATGTCGGCGACTTGCAGTCCGGCGTTTTCTGCCTTGGCCCAGGAAGCACCGCTGCGGCGCAGACCGACTGTGACTTTGACGCCACTGTCATTCAGGTTCTGTGCATGAGCGTGACCTTGCGAGCCATAGCCGATGATGGTGACGTTCTTGCCCTTGATCAGGCTCAGGTCCGCGTCTTTATCGTAGTAAACATTCATGTTGGTCTCCAGAATAAATCAGTAAAAGGAATGGGAAAAACAAATTTTCGTCAGACGCGCAAGATGCGCTCGCCGCGGCCGATACCGCTGGTGCCGGTGCGCACAGTCTCCAGAATTGACGCACGATCGATCGATTCGATGAATGCGTCAAGCTTGGACGAGTCACCGGTCAGCTCTATCGTGTAGGTCTTCTCGGTCACGTCGATGATGCGGCCGCGAAAAATATCCGCAGTGCGCTTCATTTCTTCACGCTCCTTGCCGACAGCGCGGACCTTGATCAACATCAGTTCGCGCTGTGTGTAATGACCTTCTGTCAGATCAACCACCTTGATCACTTCGATCAAGCGGTTCAGATGCTTGGTGATCTGCTCGATGACTTCGTCCGATCCGCTGGTGACAATTGTCATTCGCGACAGCGAGGCGTCCTCGGTCGGAGCCACAGTGAGGCTTTCGATGTTGTAAGCACGCGCCGAAAAAAGTGCCACAACCCGTGACAAGGCACCGGGTTCGTTCTCGATCAGCAATGCAATGATGTGTTTCATAGTAAATCTCGTCCTTCGCGCTCTTCAAGCCTGTTGCGGTAACCACAGGCCCTTGGCCACGTCCTTCGATCGAACTCAATGTCCGGGTTTTGGGACTCTTTCCACCAATTCGCCGGCCAGGCGCGGTAACGCATTGGCCTCGAATCCGCTTCGAGAACTCACAGGTCCTCAGACCCCAGCAGCATTTCTGAAATGCCCTTGCCCGCCTTGACCATCGGCCAGACGTTCTCGGTCGGGTCGGTGCGAATATCCAGAAACACGGTGCGATCCTTCAACCGGATCGCCTCGCGCAGCGCTGGTTCCACGTCAGATGGCTTGTCAACCACAAGGCCGACATGCCCGTAAGCCTCAGCCAACTTGACGAAATCGGGCAAAGCTTCCATGTAACTATGCGAGTAGCGGCCGCCGTAGTCGAGCTCCTGCCACTGCCGTACCATGCCCAGATAGCGGTTGTTCAAGGAGATGATCTTGACCGGCGTCTGATATTGCTGACAGGTCGATAGCTCCTGGATATTCATCTGGATCGAGCCGTCTCCTGTGATGCAGAACACCTCGGCTTCGGGCCTGGCCAGCTTGATCCCCATGGCATAGGGCAAACCCACACCCATGGTGCCCAATCCGCCTGAATTGATCCAGCGCCGTGGCTCTTCAAAGCGATAGAACTGCGCCGCCCACATCTGATGCTGGCCAACGTCCGAGGTGACATAGGTCTCCTGGTCGCGGGTCAAATTCCAAAGCGTTTCAACCACCATCTGCGGCTTGATGACAAGATCCGACGGTGTGTACTTCAGGCAATCGCGACGACGCCATTCGTTGATCTGATTCCACCAGGCACTCAAGGATGCGCTGTCCGCCCGGTTTTGCGCTTCCTTGATCTGGTGAATCATTTCCTGCAAGACGTCCTTGACATCGCCCACGATCGGAATGTCCACCCGAACGCGCTTGGAAATCGACGATGGATCAATGTCTACATGGATGATCTTGCGCTCGACAGAAGCGAAATGCTTGGGGTTGCCGATCACCCGGTCGTCGAAACGAGCGCCCACAGCGAGCAGCACATCGCAATGCTGCATCGACATATTGGCCTCGTAGGTACCATGCATTCCCAGCATGCCCAGGAACCGCGGGTCGCTCGCAGGCATGGCACCAAGACCCATCAAGGTATTGGTACAGGGATAACCGAGCAGAGCCACCAATTCACGCAACTCGGCCGAAGCTTCGCCAAGAATCACGCCGCCGCCGGTATAGATATAAGGCCGCTGGGCCTGCAGGAGCAACTGCACTGCTTTGCGAATCTGACCGGAGTGGCCCTTGCGCACCGGGTTGTAGGATCGCATCTCCACCTTCTCGGGGTAGCTGAAGCTGGTCTTGTGCATTGAGACATCCTTGGGGATGTCGACCACCACCGGTCCGGGACGACCAGTGCGAGCGATATGAAAGGCCTTTTTCATGGTCAATGCCAGATCCCTGACGTCCTTGACCAGGAAGTTGTGCTTGACGATCGGGCGCGTGATACCGACGGTGTCGCATTCCTGGAAGGCGTCGAGCCCGATTGCCGCTGTCGGCACTTGACCGGTGATGATGACCATCGGAATCGAGTCCATGTAGGCAGTCGCGATGCCTGTCACGGCATTCGTGGCACCCGGACCAGATGTGACCAAGGCAACGCCAACATCGCCGGTGGCCCGCGCATAGCCATCCGCCGCGTGCACGGCAGCCTGCTCATGGCGCACCAGCACATGCCTGATGGTGTCTTGTTTGAACAGCGCGTCGTAGATATACAGCACTGCGCCGCCCGGATAGCCCCAAAGGTACTTGACACCTTCGGCTTGCATACAGCGAACGAGAATTTCCGAGCCATTCAGCTCTGGAGATGAGGGGGTGGGGGAATGTTGCTGTGCCCGATCATCATTGACCAAGGCACGCTTTACTTCCGCGCTAGACATGTCCATTTAGAACCTTTGTGAATTTCTCTGACGAAAAACCATTGGTGCTCCTTCTCGCACCTTTTTGAGGCGGACTCGGAACCTGCGCGATCTGGGAATTCGGCCGCCCCTGTCGGGCGACCAATTCATGATCAAAACTCTTGTGCAACCTTGGATTATGCACCGAGTCTGGACCGCACGCGGGCAAACCCTTGCGCGATGCGATAATCGAACTCGTTTCGCCAGTTTCGGGCAATCCCGACTCCTCACCTTGGCCACCGACAAAGAACTCAACGACTTCCTGCGCACGATCGACAGGCGCGCCTTCAAGCGGACTTCCTATCTGGTGCGCGATGACGACTCGGCACTTGACATCGTGCAAGACGCGATGATGCGACTGGCTGAAAAATACTTCGACCGGCCTGCAGCGGAACTGCCCCTGCTGTTCCAGCGCATTCTGTCGAACGCCACCATGGATTTCTTCAGGCGCAAGAAGGTTCGCAGTGGCCTGATGAGCAATATGTCTGATTTCGAGTCTTCAGACCCCGAAGGAGACTTTGACCTGTCTGACATGCTGGAATCGCAAGAAGGTGCGCTGGGAGCGCTGAGCGCAGCCGATGAGGTGTCCCGGGCACAAATCTTGCGTGCAATCGACGAAGAAGTCGCACAATTACCGGCACGTCAACGGGAAGCCTTCCTGCTGCGTTATTGGGAAGAGTTTGATGTCGCGGAGACAGCCATTGTGATGGGTTGCTCAGAAGGAAGTGTCAAGACGCATTGTTCCAGAGCCGTTCACTCGTTGGCCAAGTCACTCAAAGCTAAGGGGATTTCATGATGAACAAGCAGCAAAATTCAGATTTTTCCCAAGAGCTGGAGGCTCGGTTTGGGCTGTATGTTGTCGCTGGCTTGGCCGAGCACAGCCAGACAATGCCACACGACATCTCGGAGCGACTCCGGTTTGCGCGAGAGCAGGCCTTGTGCAAGGCACAACATGCCCGATCGGCTCAAGCGGCCCTGAAGCTTGCCCCGGGGTCGTTCGTCGTACGTTCTGGCAATGCCTTGGCGATGGCAGGCGGACTGGGTTCGCCTCGCTGGTTCAAACTCGCGTCATTCCTGCCAATGCTGTTGCTGGTGATTGGCATCTTACTGATCCAGAATGGTCAGCTTTACGAGCAAATCAAGGCGGCCGCAGAAATTGACACGGCCTTGCTATCCGGAAAACTGCCTCTAGCAGCCTATAGCGATCCAGGATTTTCGGAATTCCTCAGCGATGAGCAAGAGTGATCGACATTGCATGACCGGTTTGACATCGAGCCAGGAAGTTCGCAGAACCTTCTGCAGCATGGAATTTAGGGCATTGGCAATGGCGGGCTTGATGCTTTGTGCAGGCCAGACAGCATGGTCCCAATCCAGCGAACAGCCCCCCGCGACTGAATTGGCAGCCGCTAGCGCACCCTTGGTCCCGCTTCAAGTTCAACCGACAGCGGCAGGCGCGAGGCCAGTTTCTCCGACAACTTTACCCGCACCATTGTTGTGGAAAGAGCTCAACCAAGCGCAGAAACTGGCATTGGGCCCACTGGAACGCGATTGGGACAGCCTTGATGCATCCCGCCGCAGGAAATGGCTGGATGTGGCCGGGCGTTTGCCCAAGCTCCAAGCGGATGAACAGGCACGAATGCAGGAGCGCATGCGGGATTGGGCCGGCTTAACCCCGGCCGAACGGCAGCAAGCGCGAATCGGCTTTCAGGTTACCCAGCAAGTAAAGTCTGACGAGCGCGAAGCCAAGTGGGCGGCCTATCAAGCACTTCCTGCCGAAAAACGACAGGAATTGACCGACAAGGCGGCCAGCAAACTGAGCGTCAAAGCCCCGGCAGCGACCAATGCTCCGACCGATGGCGCATCCCAACTGAAGTCGAATCTAGTTCCGGCAGCACCCAAGGGGCCGTTGGTGAAGCAGGTTGCGCCTTCGGTGCTCCAGGCCAAGCAAGGTGCCAGCACCATGCTGATCACCCAAGTCAGCAGCCAACCGACACATCTGCAGGCCGGCCAGACCAAAGTCTTTGCAGACCCGGCGTTGGTCGACAGCAAGACCTTGTTGCCCAAACAAACCAAAACAGAGCCAAGCCTCGCCAAGCAATGACAAGTCCAGAATGGGCAGAAGCTGAGATTCCAGGGCTGCTTAGGCGCTTGGCGTGTTTAGCCTATGAAGGCGTGTTGCTTTTCGCCTTGGCAGTCGTCACCGGATTGATCTTCTCGCCGCTGGTTCAGCAAAGGCATGCACTGGATTACCGCTACGGACTGATGGCTACAGTTGTTTCGGTCTTCGCGCTCTATTTCGTCTATTTCTGGTCGAGAAATGGTCAAACCTTGGCCATGCAAACTTGGCATGTCAGGGTCCTCGATCTCCAAGGCAAACCGCTCACCACGGGCCGGGCATTGTCGCGCTATGCCTTGAGCTGGCTCTGGTTTCTGCCAGCGCTTTCCGGGCTTTATCTGTTCGATATGCAACGTTCAAGTGGCGCTGTTTTCTGCGCCCTGTTTGCCGGCATCATTGCTTATGCCTTGCTGGCCCAGCTTCATCCGCAAAAACAATTCCTGCATGACAGGATCTGCGGTACTCGCCTTGTGACTTGGCGCCGGGTCAAATCGCCCGGCATCTGATGCCAGGCTAACTCAGCCTTAAACCGCAGCCTCGTCAGTTTCCCCGGTGCGGATCCGTACCACCTGCTCCACGGCCGTAACGAAAATCTTCCCGTCACCAATCTTGCCGGTCTTTGCAGCTTTGACGATCGCATCGATGCAGCGGTCGACATCTGCCTCCTTGACGACGACCTCAACCTTGACCTTGGGCAAGAAATCGACGACATACTCGGCGCCACGATAAAGCTCGGTATGACCTTTCTGGCGCCCGAAACCCTTGACCTCGGTGACAGTCAAGCCCGAAGCGCCGACTTCAGCCAATGCTTCGCGAACTTCGTCCAGTTTGAACGGTTTGATAATGGCTGTGATTTGTTTCATAGGGCTGGACTCCTGAATTGCCGATGTTTGATTTAAGCACGAAACTTCGAGGTGATCGGATAGCGCCAGTCACGCCCGAAAGCACGATGGGTGATGCGGATTCCGACCGGGGCTTGGCGCCGTTTGTATTCGTTAGTCTTGATCAAATGGGTGACACGCTCGACATCTGCCACGGCAAACCCTGCGGCAATGATCTCGGCAATTGATTGATCGTCTTCCATATACCTGCCGAGAATGGCATCGAGCACTTCGTAGGGCGGCAAACTGTCCTGGTCGGTCTGATCAGGACGCAACTCGGCCGAAGGTGGTCTGGTGATGATGCGCTCGGGGATAACGGGACCCAGAGTCAGCGTGCTGCCGTCTCTGCGCAGCGTCGGTTGGGTATTTCTCCAGCGAGCCAGACGGAAAACCAGTGTTTTGGCGACGTCCTTGATGACGGCAAAGCCACCCGCCATATCCCCATAGAGTGTGCAGTAACCGGTCGCCATCTCGCTTTTGTTGCCGGTCGTCAGGACGATCGCGCCAAACTTGTTGGACAAGGCCATCAACAGCGTGCCACGTATTCTTGCCTGGATGTTTTCCTCGGTCGCGTCCTGTGGCAGGCCGGCAAACTCATCGGCC
The DNA here is from genome assembly GCA_947446685.1 of Burkholderiales bacterium. Classification (GTDB taxonomy): domain Bacteria; phylum Pseudomonadota; class Gammaproteobacteria; order Burkholderiales; family Burkholderiaceae_C; genus Paucibacter_A. The sequence goes on along the minus strand of CANFIC010000041.1, from coordinate 2,380 downwards.
AGGCAGGCGTTGAATGCGTCGAACATTGGTGAGATCGACTTTTCGTCATAGCGCACGCCCAGGCGCTGAGCCATCTCGCGAGCGTCGATCCAGGAAATGTCTGCGGTATAGGGCGAAGGCATCATCACCGTACGAACCCGCTCGGGGCCCAATGCGTCGACCGCAATCGCCAGTACCAGGGCCGAGTCGATTCCGCCCGACAAACCGATCAAGGCACCGGGAAATCCGTTCTTGCCGACATAGTCACGCACACCGGTCACCAAGGCGGCCCAGGCTTGCGCCTCCTCGACCGGTAAAGGCATGATTTGCCCCTTGACGCTGCCGTCTTCGCTGATCTCGACGATAGTCAAAGCCTCTTCAAACATCGGCGCCCGGGCGGCTAGGCGGCCCTGGCCGTCAAGCGCGAACGATGCCCCGTCAAACACAACCTCATCCTGCCCGCCGACCAGATGCGCGTAGAGCAGCGGTAATCCGACGTCGACAACGCGCTCCGCCATACGCGCTTCGCGCTCGGCCACCTTGCCGAGATGGAAGGGCGAGGCATTCAGTACGCACAGGACCTGCGCGCCGGCTTCCTTGGCAGCGCGAGCGGGTTCGTCAAACCATGCGTCTTCACAGATATTCAACCCGAAGCGCAGGCCTCCAGCTTCAAAAACCACCGGCAGCTCTCCAGCATCACGTCCTGAGACGAAATACCGGCGCTCATCGAAGACCTGGTAATTGGGCAACTCGCGCTTGCAATAGGTCTCCAGGATCTGTCCCCCTGCCAGCACCGAGGCTGCATTGAAGCGCGCAGGCACGGCTTGGCTCTTGGACCTAAGATCGCGGTCGCCATCCCGTTGATGCGGGTGTCCGACCACCACATGCAAATCAGAGCAGTCACCCAACTCCCGCGCAATTTCTGTCAACGCCTCGGCGCAAGCCTGCATGAAAGCCGGTCGCAGCAGCAAATCCTCGGGCGGATAGCCGCACAGGCTCAGTTCGGGGGTGATCAGCAGTTTGGCGCCGGCTGCATGGGCTGCCTTGCCATAGGCAATGATCTTCCTGACATTGCCTGCGAGGTCACCGACGGTGACATTGATTTGCGCAAGCGCGACGATCACTGACATGAAATTTATAGATGAATGAATGCTCCTCCGATTATGTCATCCGCGTCCACTCTGACCCGGCTGAACTCCCCTGCGCTCAGTGGAATGCGCTGCTGGCAACACAAGATCAGCCGACCCCTTTCATGCAGTTGGAATATCTGCAGGCTTTGCATGACGCCGGCTGTGCGATTGCGGAAACCGGTTGGACGCCCCAGTTCGTCAGCGTGTGGCTGGGTGAGACCCTTGTCGCAGCTTGCCCGGCCTATCTGAAGAGCCACTCCTACGGAGAATATGTGTTCGATTGGGCCTGGGCTGACGCCTATCAAAGGCATGGACTGGCCTATTACCCGAAGTTGCTGGTTGCAGTACCGTTCACACCGGTGCCCGGAAGCCGCTTGCTGGCAACCGACGCGGAATCCAGGGCAATCTTGGTGCAGGGACTGCAAGCACTGGCCCAAGACCAACAACTATCATCAGCCCACCTGTTGTTCGGCGCAGTACAAGACCATTCAGCCACGCTCGATCTGGACTGGATCGAGCGCAGTAACGTTCAGTTTCACTGGCAGAACCGCAGTCCTTCGCCCTATGCGACCTTTGAAGAATTTCTCGCCAGCTTGCAACGCGACAAGCGCAAGAAAATTCTCCAGGAACAGCGAAAGGTGCAGGAAGGCGGGATCCTGTTCGAAAGTTTGGAGGGGGCGCAGATCAGCAATGAGGACTGGGATTTTTTCTACCATTGCTACCAGCTGACTTACCGGGCTCACCACAGTCAGCCCTACCTGACGCGCAAGTTTTTCGAGCTGATCAGCAAGAATATGTCGCCGAACTGGTTGCTCTTCATTGCCAGGCGCGGTGACCAATGGATCGGCGCTTCATTGCTCGCGCTGGACCCTCTGCAGAGGATCGCCTATGGCCGCTATTGGGGTTCAGTAGAAACCGTTTCTTGCCTTCATTTCAACGCCTGCTACTACCAGCCCTTGGCCTGGTGCATTGAACGGGGCTACCAACGCTTTGAGGGCGGAGCCCAAGGCGAACACAAAATGGCGCGCGGCTTGCTCCCGGTTGTGACGCAGTCCAGCCATTGGCTTGCGCATCCCGGGTTTCGCAATGCCGTGACGGACTTTCTGGCCCAGGAAGGGCAGTCGATGCGGGACTACGTGAACGAACTGGAATTACACCAGCCGTTCAAACCGCTGAGTTGAACATAGGTCGCCGGGCGCTGGTGGGCAGCGCCTGGAATCAGGACTTTTTGAACTCGGCGTAGGCCTGAATGCCGGCGACAATTTCAGCAT
>CANFIC010000040.1 GCA_947446685.1 Burkholderiales bacterium | reverse complement strand
TCGCCCGCAGTTCTACTTCCGCACGACGGACGTGACGGGTGCGGTCGAGTTGCCGGCGGACAAGGAAATGGTCATGCCTGGCGACAACGTCGGCATCACGGTGAAGTTAATTGCACCGATCGCGATGGAGACTGGTTTGCGATTCGCGATTCGCGAAGGCGGCCGCACTGTCGGTTCGGGTGTGGTGGCGACGATCATCGCCTAAGATAAGGGAAACCATAGGGGCGTAGCTCAATTGGCAGAGCGTCGGTCTCCAAAACCGAAGGTTGAAGGTTCGAAACCCTCCGCCCCTGCCAACTGCCATTGATCACGGTTGCTGGTATGTTGGATCAAGCATCAGCCCGCGGGAGTTCATCCCGGCGGGCTTTGCTGCTGTTGGGTATCTGTCAAGAATTGCATGAATTACTGAACGCCAGGGCGTTAATCCCTGGCCTGGAACTGAATCAATGTCCAATCTTCAAGTCGAAACGGTAACGACCAGCGCTGACAAGGCCAAGCTGGCTGGCGCAGTGTTGCTGCTGGCGGCCGCCTTGGTGGCGTTCTATGCCTTGGCCAAGCAAGGGCCGATCGTGCAATGGGCTGCTTTGCTGGCTTTGTTGGCGGGTGCGGTCGCAGCGTTTTTCACCTCCGAGTCTGGCAAATCGTTGATCGCCTACGGACGAGATTCTTCCCGCGAGGTGCGCAAGGTCGTGTGGCCAACGCGCAAGGAAGCGACGCAGATGACGGGTTATGTATTTGCTTTTGTTTTTGTGATGGCCTTGTTTCTCTGGCTGACTGACAAGTCGCTGGAATGGGTTTTGTACGATCTGATCCTGGGCTGGAAACGCTGAGTGCTGTTGAACAATCGCTGAATGCGTTGAAGGATTGCAATGACTGAAGAACACAGCAATATCGTGGCCGAAGCGGCTGCAGCCCCGACCGGCTTGCCCAAGCGCTGGTATGTGGTGCATGCCTATTCGGGGATGGAGAAAGCGGTCGAGCGAAATTTGCGCGAGCGTATCGAGCGCGCCGGCATGCAGGAGCTGTTCGGCCGGATTTTGGTGCCCACCGAAGAGGTCGTGGAGCTGAAAAACGGCAAGAAGGCAGTCACCGAGCGGCGTTTTTTCCCGGGCTATGTGCTGGTCGAAATGGTCATGGAAGATGCCAGCTGGCACCTCGTCAAGCACACGTCCAAAGTGACGGGTTTTGTCGGCGGCGCGAAGAACCGGCCATCGCCGATTTCGGAAGCAGAAGTTGCCAAGATCGTCAACCAGATGCAAGAGGGTATCGAGAAGCCCAGGCCGAAGGTCGAGTGGATGGTCGGCGAAGTGGTGCGGGTCAAGGAAGGCCCGTTCACCGATTTCAACGGCGCCGTCGAAGATGTGAACTACGACAAATCCAAAGTCCGTGTGTCAGTGACTATTTTCGGTCGCGCTACACCGGTCGAGCTGGATTTCTCGCAGGTCGAGAAAATTTGATCAAGGCCGATTCAGGTCCCGTTCGGACTTGATGAAAACTTAGCAAGACCAGGCTGCTAGCGAGGCGGCTTGGCAGGAATACAGAGCAAGAGCCTGACAGGGCTCGCAGGTTGCGCAAGCGGCTTGCATCCTGTCCGTAGTCAGTCTGCGACGAGATGCAGACAAGAGGAGCAAGGGTAACGGGCGTCAAGCCTCCAGCCCCTTGCGCTAGCACTCAGGGTTGCGGCCGAAATGGCTGTGATTCCATAGGGAGAAAATATGGCAAAGAAAATTGTCGGCTTTATCAAGCTGCAAGTAGCCGCAGGGAAGGCTAATCCTTCACCTCCGGTCGGTCCGGCGCTGGGTCAGCGCGGTCTGAACATCATGGAATTCTGCAAGGCGTTCAACGCCCAGACCCAAGGCCATGAGCCGGGTATGAAACTGCCGGTGGTGATCACCGCGTTTGCAGACAAGAGCTTCACCTTCGTGATCAAGTCGCCACCAGCGACTGCATTGATCAAGAAGCTGGCCAAGCTGGAAAAAGGTTCGGCCAATCCGCACATCGAAAAGGTCGGCAAGCTGACCCGTGCGCAGTTGGAAGAAATCGCCAAGATCAAGGTCAAGGATTTGACCGCTGCTGATCTGGACGCCGCAGTTCGCACGATTGCCGGTTCCGCCCGCTCTATGGGCGTGATGGTTGAGGGGGTTTGAGATGGCAAAGCTGACTAAACGCCAAAAGGCCTTGCAAGGCAAGGTCGAGACCACCAAGCTGTACACGCTGACTGACGCGTTGAATCTGGTCAAGCAGCTTGCTGTTGCCAAGTTCGATGAGTCGATCGACGTGGCTGTCCAGTTGGGTGTTGATTCGAAGAAGTCCGACCAGGTCGTTCGCGGCGCGGTCGTGATGCCCAACGGCATCGGCAAGAACAAACGCGTCGCTGTGTTCGCACAAGGCGCCAAGGCTGAAGAAGCCCGCGCTGCCGGTGCAGACATCGTCGGCATGGAAGACCTGGCCGAGCGTATCAAGGCTGGCGATATGCCATTCGACGTGGTCATCGCTTCACCGGACACGATGCGTATCGTCGGTACCTTGGGTCAGATTCTGGGCCCACGCGGCCTGATGCCTAACCCCAAGGTCGGCACCGTGACGCCTGACGTCGCCACGGCGGTCAAGAACGCCAAGGCTGGCCAGGTCCAGTTCCGCGTCGACAAGGGCGGCATCATTCACGGTACGCTCGGTCGTCGTTCGTTCGATACCGACAAGCTGGAAGGCAATCTGCGCGCGCTGATCGAGGCTTTGAACAAGTCCAAGCCAGCTACGAGCAAGGGTGTCTACCTGCGCAAGGTGGCTGTGTCCTCGACGATGGGCGTTGGTGCCCGCGTCGATGTGTCCAGCATCAATGCCCAGGCAGCGAGCTGACCGAAGCTGCTTCGGGGCAGCCTGCCGAGCAGCGCTGCCCCTGAAAACAAAAAACGCGTAGCGCTTGTCTGGTGCTGCGCTGATGAAACTGGTGGGGCAATCAGGATCTCGATCCTGATTGCGTCATCCAAGACCGCTGGCGTAGATGCTCTTGGGCATCGACTTAATGGAAGACCGGGTCGCAAGCCCGGTTGGAAGCCAGCGCAGATGGCGGTCCCGCTGAAAAGGATAGTCCCGGTGCAAGCCGGGTGAAATGGATTTGCCGTGCAGCGATGCACAGCCGGTCTCCTGGACAGAAGGTCGCTGAATTGTGCCGAAGGCAGCAATGCCCCAGGCACGCTTTCGTGAGGAGTAGACCTTGAGTCTCAATCGCAACGAGAAAACAGCCGTCGTTTCGGATGTGGCAGCCCAAGCGGCTAAGTCGCAGACCTTGGCGTTGGCCGAATACCGTGGCCTCACCGTTGATCACCTGAACAAGTTGCGCGTCGAAGCGCGTGCCAAGGGTGTGTATCTTCACGTGCTGAAGAACACCCTGGCGCGTCGTGCCGTCGCCGGAACCCAGTTCGAGTGCGCAGCGGAGAGCATGGTCGGCCCGCTGATCTATGGCTTTTCTGAAGACGCTGTGGCAGCCGCGAAGGTCATTGCTGACTTCGCTAAAACCAACGACAAACTGGTTATCAAGGGTGGTGCCTACAACGGCAAGGCTCTGGATGTCAACGCCGTCAAGGCGCTGGCTTCCATCCCCAGCAAGGAAGTTTTGCTGGCACAACTGTTGGGTCTGATGCAGTCGCCTGTTGCACGCTTTGCGCGTGTACTGGCAGCTTTGTCCGAGCAACGTGGAGCCGGTACTGCGGAAGCAGTCGCCGAAACCGCCGAGCCGGTCGCAGAAGCCGCAGCCTGAACGATCAGCTGATATAGCAACCACCATTGACGCTGCAGGTATTGCGACCCGGTTGGGTTGTGATCAAGCAGTTCAAAAAATCCATCTAGGAGCCCCAAATGGCATTCGATAAAGACACATTCATGACCGCCCTGGACGCTATGTCCGTGCTTGAACTCAATGACCTGGTCAAGGCCATTGAAGAGAAGTTCGGCGTTTCAGCCGCAGCGATGGCCGGCCCTGCAACTGGCGGCGGCGCTGCCGCTGCTGCTGTTGAAGAGCAGACCGAGTTCAACGTCATCCTGACGGAATTCGGCGCCAACAAGGTATCGGTCATCAAGGCCGTACGTGAAATCACCGGCCTGGGCCTCAAGGAAGCCAAGGATCTGGTTGATGGCGCACCGAAGGCCGTCAAGGAAGCCGTTTCCAAGGCTGACGCTGAAGCCGCCAAGAAGAAACTGGAAGAAGCCGGCGCCAAGGTCGAGATCAAGTAAAGATCCGACGCAGGACTGCTTTGCAGTCCTGCCTGGCTCGATCAGGGTCAACCGAGAGGCTGACCCTGATTCTGAAAGGCTATTTTGTTGAAAGCAGTTGAAAGAACCGTTCGGTGTATGATCGGCGGTTCTTTCAAGTGCTCTCTGATCCGACTGCAGAGAGCGGGTTTGGTCGGGCCTCGGTGCAATGCCGGGGTTGTCCGCCAGCGATTGGTAGTGGCCAATCACCAAGCGTCAAACCGTCCGCATCCGGATCCGGTTTGAAAAGCCAGTCGCCGACGAAGCCTTCCCCACGGCCAGGGGTGGGCTATCGACACGGAGTGTTTATGGCGCAAGCAACCCCCTATAGCTTTACCGAGCGCAAGCGGATTCGAAAGAATTTCGGCAAGCGTGAGAGCGTACTCAACGTACCTTATCTGTTGACCATGCAGAAGGAGTCGTACGTCGCCTTCCTGCAAAAGGACGTTCCTCCAGCCAAACGCAAGCCCGAAGGGCTGCAGGCTGCTTTTATTTCAGCGTTCCCGATTGTTTCGCACAACGGTTTCGTGGAAATGAAGTTCCTCGAGTTCAATATTGCCAAACCGCCGTTTGACACCCGTGAGTGCCAGCAGCGTGGTTTGACCTATGCCGCCGCAGTCCGTGCGCGCTTGCAGATGATCATCTATGACCGCGAGTCGCCCCAGGCGAAGACGGTCAAGGAGATCAAGGAGCAGGAAGTCTATATGGGTGAAGTTCCCCTGATGACGGACTATGGCTCCTTTATCGTCAATGGCACCGAGCGTGTCATCGTCAGCCAGTTGCATCGCTCGCCTGGTGTGTTCTTCGAGCACGACAAGGGCAAGACGCACTCGAGCGGCAAGCTGCTGTTCTCGGCGCGCATCATTCCTTACCGCGGTTCCTGGCTTGACTTCGAGTTTGACCCGAAGGACATTTTGTTCTTCCGCGTTGACCGTCGTCGCAAGATGCCGGTCACGATCATGCTCAAGGCTATCGGTCTGAATCCAGAGCAGATCCTGGCGCATTTCTTCGTCTTCGACAATTTCCGTTTGATGGATGTCGGCGCGCAGATGGAATTCGTCGCTGACCGGTTGAAAGGCGAAGTCGCTCGCTTCGACATCACCGACAAGAGCGGTGCTGTCGTGGTCGAAAAGGACAAGCGCATCACCGCTCGGCACACGCGCCAGTTGGAGCAATCCGGCACGCAACATGTGGGCGTGCCCGAAGACTTCCTGGTCGGGCGCTTGCTGGCCAAGAACATGGTCGACGGCGAAACCGGTGAGATCATCGCCAAGGCCAATGAAGAGCTGACCGAAGCGCTGCTGAAGAAGCTGCGCGCTGCAGGCATCAAAGACATCCAATGCTTGTTCACCAACGAGCTTGATGAAGGTGCGTACATCAGCCAGACCCTGGCTGCGGATGAAACCGCCGATCAGTTGGCTGCGCGCGTTGCCATCTATCGCATGATGCGCCCTGGCGAGCCGCCCACCGAAGACGCCGTCGAGGCACTCTTCAACCGGCTGTTCTATAGCGCTGACACCTACGATCTTTCGCGGGTCGGCCGCATGAAGTTCAATGCGCGCGTCGGGCGTGACACCCCTGAGGGTGCGATGACCTTGTCCAACGAGGACATCCTCGATGTAGTCAAGATCCTGGTCGAGCTGCGCAATGGTCGCGGCGAAGTCGACGACATCGACCACCTCGGCAATCGTCGTGTGCGTTGCGTTGGCGAACTGGCCGAAAACCAGTACCGCTCGGGATTGGCGCGGATCGAAAAGGCAGTCAAGGAACGTCTGGGCCAAGCGGAAACTGAATCGCTGATGCCGCATGACCTGATCAACTCCAAGCCGATTTCTGCGGCCTTGAAGGAGTTCTTCGGTGCCTCGCAGTTGTCGCAGTTCATGGACCAGACCAACCCCTTGTCCGAGATCACGCACAAGCGTCGCGTTTCGGCTCTTGGCCCTGGTGGTTTGACGCGGGAGCGCGCCGGTTTCGAGGTTCGCGACGTGCATCCGACCCATTACGGTCGTGTCTGCCCGATCGAGACGCCTGAAGGTCCGAATATCGGACTGATCAACTCGCTCGCGCTGTACGCTCAGCTGAACGAATATGGCTTTCTGGAAACACCTTACCGGCGCGTCGTCGAAGGCAAGGTCACGACCCAGATCGACTATTTGTCAGCCATCGAAGAAGGCAAGTACGTCATTGCCCAGGCCAATGCCTCGTTGAACCCGGCAGGCGAACTGGTCGATGAGTTGGTGTCAGCGCGCGAGAACGGTGAGTCGGTACTGACTTCTCCAGAGCGGATCCAGTACATGGACGTGGCGCCGACGCAGATCGTGTCTGTCGCTGCTTCCTTGGTGCCTTTCCTCGAGCATGACGATGCCAACCGCGCCTTGATGGGTGCGAACATGCAGCGTCAGGCCGTGCCGATTCTGCGTCCTGAAAAGGCCATGGTCGGCACCGGTGTCGAACGCGTGGCAGCCAAGGACTCGGGCACTGTTGTCGCTGCGCGCCGCGGCGGTACCGTTGACTATGTCGACACGAATCGCATCGTGATTCGCGTCAACGACAACGAGACCGTGGCTGGGGAAGTTGGCGTCGACATCTACAACCTGATCAAGTATCAGCGTTCGAACCAGAACACCAACATCCATCAGCGCCCGATCGTGCGCCGTGGCGACAAGGTGGCGGCAGAAGACATCGTTGCCGATGGCGCGTCCACCGACATCGGTGAATTGGCGCTGGGTCAGAACATGTTGGTCGCTTTCATGCCATGGAACGGCTACAACTTCGAGGATTCGATCCTGATCTCGGAGCGCGTCGTCGCTGAAGACCGCTACACCTCGATCCATATCGAGGAATTGGTGGTCAATGCGCGCGATACCAAGCTGGGTAGCGAAGACATCACCCGCGACATCCCGAACTTGTCCGAGCAGCAGTTGGGTCGTCTGGATGAGTCGGGCATTGTTTATGTCGGCGCAGAAGTCGGCCCAGGCGATGTGCTGGTCGGTAAAGTCACGCCGAAGGGCGAGACCACGCTGACACCTGAAGAAAAATTGCTGCGGGCAATCTTCGGCGAGAAGGCTTCGGATGTGAAGGACACCTCGCTGCGGGTCGATCAGGGCACCAGCGGCACTGTCATCGACGTGCAGGTCTTCACCCGTGAAGGCATCCAGCGCGACAAGCGTGCTCAGCAGATCATCGACGATGAGCTGAAGCGCTATCGCCTTGACCTGAACGATCAGTTGCGCATCGTCGAGGCCGACGCGTTCGACCGTATCGAGAAGCTGTTGGTCGGCAAGGTCGCCAATGGCGGCCCGAAGAAAATCAGCAAGGGCACGGTCATCGACAAGGCCTATCTGGCTGAAGTCGAGAAGTTCCATTGGTTCGACATCCGCCCTGCAGAGGACGATCTTGCGAACCAGCTGGAATCGATCAAGAACTCGCTCGAGCAGACCCGTCACAGCTTTGACCTCGCCTTTGAAGAAAAGCGCAAGAAGCTGACCCAAGGCGACGAGCTGCCTGCCGGCGTGCTGAAGATGGTCAAGGTCTACCTTGCCGTCAAGCGCCGCTTGCAGCCAGGCGACAAGATGGCCGGCCGCCATGGCAACAAGGGTGTGGTGTCGAAGATCGTTCCGGTCGAAGACATGCCCTATATGGCCGACGGTACGACGGTCGACATCGTGTTGAATCCGCTCGGCGTGCCTTCGCGGATGAACGTTGGTCAGGTGCTGGAAGTGCATCTGGGTTGGGCTGGCAAGGGTATCGGCCAGCGCATCGGTGACATGTTGCAGCAACAGGCTCGCGTGGCTGAATTCCGCAAGTTCTTTGACCAGTTGTACAACCAGTCTGGTGGCAAGCAGGAGCATCTTGACGACCTGAGCGACGATGAAGTCGTTGAAATGGCGCGCAATCTGACCAAGGGCGTGCCGTTCGCGACGCCCGTGTTCGACGGCGCCACCGAAGAGGAAATCCGCGCCATGCTGAAGCTGGCATACCCGGATGACATTGCCGCCAAACGCGGGTTGACACCGGCGCGGACCCAGGCTTATTTGTCTGATGGCCGCAGCGGCGAAGCGTTCGAGCGTCCGACCACCGTCGGTTACATGCATGTGCTGAAGTTGCACCATCTGGTTGACGACAAGATGCATGCCCGCTCGACCGGACCTTACTCGTTGGTGACCCAGCAGCCGCTGGGTGGCAAGGCGCAGTTCGGTGGACAGCGCTTCGGCGAGATGGAAGTGTGGGCGCTGGAAGCTTATGGCGCTTCCTACATCCTGCAGGAAATGCTGACTGTCAAGTCAGATGATGTGAACGGACGGACCAAGGTCTACGAGAGCATCGTCAAGGGGGAGCACACGATTGAAGCCGGCATGCCGGAATCCTTCAACGTGCTGGTCAAGGAAATCCGTTCGCTCGGTATCGATATTGAGTTGGAGAGAAATTAAGGGCTTTGCCGGACATCGCGTTCGCCGCGCCAGAAGCGCAGCGACGCCTTGTCCTCAACTGATCATGATTTTTCAAACCCAACATCACACAAGGAGTTATGCATGAAAGGCTTGCTGGACCTTTTCAAGCAGTTCACACCCGACGAACATTTCGACGCGATCAAGATCGGGCTAGCTTCGCCCGAAAAGATCCGCTCGTGGTCATTTGGCGAGGTGAAGAAACCTGAGACGATCAACTACCGCACGTTCAAACCTGAACGTGACGGCTTGTTCTGCGCCAAGATTTTTGGCCCGATCAAGGATTACGAATGCCTGTGCGGCAAATACAAGCGCCTCAAACATCGCGGCGTGATCTGCGAAAAATGCGGCGTTGAAGTCACGCAGACCAAGGTGCGGCGTGATCGCATGGGTCATATTGACTTGGCGGCACCTTGCGCCCATATCTGGTTCCTGAAATCCCTGCCATCGCGCCTGGGATTGGTTCTCGATATGACCTTGCGCGACATCGAACGCGTGCTGTACTTCGAAGCCTATGTGGTTGTCGATTCGGGCATGACGCCGTTGAAGCGGTTCACCATCATGACCGAGGACGACTACGACGCCAAGCGCATCGAGTTCGGTGATGAATTCACCGCATTGATGGGCGCTGAAGGCATCAAGCGCTTGCTCGAGGAGATGGATCTCGACGTCGAGATCGACCGCCTGCGCAACGACATGACCGGCTCCGAGCTGAAGGTCAAGAAGAATTCCAAGCGCCTCAAGGTCATGGAAGCCTTCAAGAAGACCGGCACCCGGCCGAACTGGATGGTGCTCGACGTGTTGCCGGTGTTGCCGCCGGATCTGCGTCCGCTGGTACCGCTGGACGGCGGGCGTTTCGCCACTTCCGACCTGAACGATCTGTATCGCCGGGTCATTAACCGCAACAACCGGCTTGGCCGTTTGCTGGAGTTGAAGGCGCCTGAAATCATCGTGCGCAATGAAAAACGCATGCTGCAGGAGGCCGTCGATTCGCTGCTGGACAATGGTCGCCGCGGCAAGGCGATGACCGGCGCCAACAAGCGTGCGCTCAAGTCGCTGGCCGACATGATCAAGGGCAAGAGCGGTCGGTTCCGCCAGAATTTGCTCGGCAAGCGGGTTGACTATTCGGGCCGTTCAGTGATCGTGGTGGGCCCGACGCTGAAGCTGCATCAATGCGGCCTGCCCAAGCTGATGGCTCTGGAATTGTTCAAGCCATTCATCTTCTCGCGACTTGAAGCCATGGGCATCGCGACGACGATCAAGGCGGCCAAGAAGGAAGTCGAAGCCGGTACGCCTGTCGTATGGGACATCCTTGAAGAGGTCATCAAGGAGCATCCGGTTCTATTGAACCGGGCGCCAACCCTGCACCGTTTGGGCATCCAGGCGTTCGAGCCGGTATTGATTGAAGGCAAGGCAATCCAGCTGCATCCGCTGGTCTGCGCCGCCTTCAACGCCGACTTTGACGGTGACCAGATGGCTGTACACATCCCGCTGTCGATCGAAGCTCAGATGGAAGCCCGCACATTGATGCTGGCCTCGAACAACGTGCTCTTCCCGGCTTCGGGTGAGCCGTCGATCGTGCCGTCGCAAGACGTGGTGCTGGGCCTTTATTACGCCACCCGCGAGCGTATCAACGGGCGCGGCGAAGGCATGATCTTTGCGAACATCAGCGAAATGCTGCGTGCGCTTGAGAATGGTGTGGTTGAGGTCACGGCGCGGATCAGCGTTCGTCTGACCCAATTCAGCAAAGGTGCTGAAGAGGGCGAATGGATTCCTGAGACCACGCTGGTGAGCACGACCGTCGGTCGCGCCTTGCTGTCCGAGATTCTGCCCAAGGGCCTGCCTTTTTCGAATATCGACAAGGCATTGAAGAAGAAAGAGATCTCGCGGCTGATCAACACTTCCTTCCGCAAATGCGGTCTGAAGGAAACCGTTGTGCTGGCTGACAAGCTTTTGCAAGCCGGTTTCAAGCTGGCCACGCGTGCCGGTATCTCGATCTGCATCGACGACATGCTGGTTCCCATGGAAAAGCATGTCCTGATCGAGAATGCCGAGAAGGAAGTCAAGGAAATCGAGCAGCAATATGTCTCGGGTCTGGTGACTTCTGGCGAGCGTTACAACAAGGTGGTGGACATCTGGGGCAAGACCGGCGACGAAGTCGGCAAGGTCATGATGAGCCAGTTGTCCAAGCAGAAGACGATCGACCGGCATGGCAAGGAAGTGGATCAGGAGTCCTTCAACTCCATCTACATGATGGCTGACTCCGGTGCCCGTGGTTCGGCCGCGCAGATTCGCCAGCTCGCAGGGATGCGCGGTTTGATGGCCAAGCCGGATGGCTCGATCATTGAAACGCCGATCACCGCGAACTTCCGCGAAGGTCTGAACGTGTTGCAGTACTTCATTTCCACCCACGGTGCTCGAAAGGGCCTGGCGGATACGGCATTGAAGACAGCAAACTCGGGCTACTTGACGCGTCGTCTGGTCGATGTGACGCAGGATCTGGTCGTGATCGAGGAAGATTGCGGCACTGACAACGGCATGGCGATGCGCGCCCTGGTCGAAGGCGGTGAAGTGATCGAGTCGATGCGTGACCGCATTCTCGGCCGCGTTGCTGCGATCGATGTGCTGCACCCGGAAACGCAGTCGGTCGTGTTGCCTGCCGGCAGCATGCTGGACGAAGACACTCTGGATATGCTCGAGCAAGCAGGTGTCGACGAGGTCAAGGTGCGTACGCCGCTGACCTGCGCGACGCGCTTTGGACTTTGCGCCAAGTGCTACGGGCGTGATCTGGGCCGTGGCGGCCAGGTCAATATCGGCGAAGCTGTCGGCGTCATCGCCGCGCAGTCGATCGGCGAGCCTGGTACACAGCTGACGATGCGCACTTTCCACATCGGCGGCGCGGCTTCGCGAGCAGCGGTGGCTTCGAGCGTCGATGCCAAGTCTGACGGCATCATCGGCTTCAACGCCACGATGCGCTATGTGACGAATGGCAAGGGCGAGTTGGTGGTGATTTCCCGGTCTGGTGAAATTGTCATTGCCGATCCCCATGGCCGTGAACGTGAGCGCCATAAAGTGCCCTACGGTGCGATTCTCAGCATCAAGATCGATCAGGTCATCAAGGCCGGCACGATCTTGGCCAATTGGGATCCATTGACCCGTCCGATCATTACTGAATTTGCCGGACAGGCGAAGTTCGAGAATGTTGAAGAGGGGGTGACGGTTGCCAAGCAGGTCGATGAAGTGACCGGGCTTTCGACCTTGGTCGTGATCGATCCGAAGCGCCGCGGCGCTGCCAAGGTCATCCGTCCGCAGGTCAAGCTTCTCGATGCGCAGGGCAACGAAGTGAAGATCCCGGGTACTGAGCATTCGGTGACGATCGGCTTTCCGATCGGCTCCTTGGTGCAGGTGCGCGATGGACAGACACTTGCCCCAGGTGAAGTTCTAGCACGGATCCCGATGGAAGGCCAGAAGACCCGCGACATTACCGGCGGTCTGCCGCGTGTGGCCGAACTCTTCGAAGCACGTTCACCCAAGGATGTTGGTGTCCTGGCCGAGATGACCGGTACGGTCTCATTCGGTAAGGAGACCAAGGGCAAGAATCGCCTTGAGATCACCGATCCGGATGGCAAGAAGCATGAAGAACTGGTGCCCAAGGAGAAGAATATCCTTGTGCATGAGGGCCAGGTGGTCAACCGCGGTGAATTGATCGTGGACGGCTCGGCTGACCCGCAGGACATTCTGCGTCTGTTGGGCATCGAAGAGTTGGCACGCTATATCGTCGACGAGGTACAGGACGTGTACCGCTTGCAAGGTGTGAAGATCAACGACAAACACATCGAGGTGATCGTTCGCCAGATGCTGCGGCGTGTGCAGATCACCAATTCAGGCGACTCGAACTACATCATCAACGAGCAGGTCGAACGCTCTGAATTGCTCGATACCAACGATCGTCTGCGTAAAGAGGGCAAGGTCATTGCTACTCATGTCGACGTGTTGATGGGTATCACCAAGGCCTCATTGTCGACTGATTCCTTCATCTCGGCGGCTTCCTTCCAGGAAACCACCCGTGTGCTCACCGAAGCTGCCATCATGGGCAAGCGCGACGAGTTGCGCGGCTTGAAGGAAAACGTCATCGTTGGCCGTTTGATCCCGGCTGGTACAGGCATGGCATTCCACCGTGCCCGTCTGGCCAAGGAGAAGATGGACGACGTCGAACGCCGGGCCATTGCTTTGCAGGAGGCCGAGGAACTGGCGTCTGCGCAGCTGGCCAGCATTGATGCGCATGGGGAAGAGCAAGCCGGATAAGACAGGATGCTCCAAACCAGAAGCCGCCTTCGGGCGGCTTTTTATTTTGGAGCCGGCAATTTGTTCCAACCTGCCGGCGTGATGATTTTCAGTCCCAGGACTCTTGCCCTTCTGGCCAGGGCCAGCACTGCCCGATCACGGGAAAATAGCCAGCTTGCACCGGCGGACAAAGCCAGATCGATGAATTTTTGATCATCCTTGTCGCGGCAGAGTAGGCGCAAGGCCGGCAGGGGTTCTGCCGCGATCATCGTGCACTGTTGCGCGAAGGCCTCTTCGATCAAGTCCAGATCCGGCCCGTAACTGGCCGCGATGCCCCTGGCGAGCACATGCCGCAACTCGTCGAGCATGGCCGGTCTGCCGATCCACTTGAAGCGGCCAGCTGTGATGGCCTGCACCAAGGGCGCGACCATAGGATCCTTGAATACGAGCCAGTCCATCACGACTTGGGTATCGATCACGATGGCGCAGTCGGGTAGCGCGACCGCATCGGGAATTGTGGAACTGGACATCGACTAGTCTCCGGCAGGCGCGCAGCATAGCGGTTTATGACGAACATTGATGGCGGCGACAGGTCAATGATTGCCGGCCGCTCACAAACTCTTGTGCAAAGGTCAATTTATCGCCTACAATCATTGGCTCTCCAGCAGGTCTTGCTGCGTCTTCTCATGCGCAGACGAAACGCTGTGCACTGATTTGCCAAGTCGTGGTGGTGGTGCCGATCAAGCACCGCCCACAAGGGCTTAACTGATGCCAGGGTTTGTGCTCATCCTGAGCCATGCTGTAGAAGAATGTGACTTCAAACGGGAACAAGTTACTTATGCCAACCATTAATCAGCTCGTGCGCCACGGTCGACAGACCGAGGTCACGAAATCAAAGTCGCCAGCGATGCAGGGTTGTCCCCAGCGTCGCGGGGTGTGCACACGCGTGTACACGACCACTCCGAAAAAGCCGAACTCAGCGCTCCGCAAGGTCGCCAAGGTTCGCTTGACGAATGGTTTCGAGGTTATCTCCTACATTGGCGGCGAAGGCCACAATCTCCAGGAACACAGCGTTGTGCTGGTTCGTGGCGGCCGGGTCAAGGACTTGCCGGGTGTGCGTTATCACATCGTGCGCGGCTCGCTTGACCTGCAAGGCGTCAAGGATCGCAAGCAGTCGCGTTCCAAGTACGGCGCGAAGCGTCCGAAGAAGAAATAAATCGTCATAACGGCCCGGCCTCCGCTGGCGCCAGATTGTTTGCGGTTCGTGTCAGCTCAAAGCTTGACAGCGGCCGAGTAAGTGGACGGCCCTCAATGTAGTGGTCATCCGAAGGTGCAGACCTCATGGTCAGGCACCAACTGAAGCTAAAGGAATTTTCATGCCACGTCGTCGCGAAGTACCCAAACGCGAGATCCTGCCCGATCCGAAGTTCGGAAACGTAGATCTTTCCAAATTCATGAATGTCATCATGGAGTCTGGCAAGAAAGCGATTGCCGAGCGCATCATTTATGGTGCCCTCGAACAAGTCGAAAAGAAGATCGGCAAAGATCCGCTGGAAGTGTTCATGGTTGCCCTGAACAACGTCAAGCCTATGGTCGAAGTCAAGTCACGCCGCGTCGGCGGTGCGAACTACCAAGTTCCCGTGGAAGTTCGCCCTGTTCGTCGTATGGCGCTGGCAATGCGTTGGCTCAAGGAATCGGCACGCAAGCGTGGCGAGAAGTCGATGTCGCAGCGGCTGGCCAATGAATTGATGGAAGCAGCCGAAGGTCGTGGCGGCGCCATGAAGAAGCGTGACGAAGTGCACCGCATGGCAGAAGCCAACAAGGCGTTCTCGCACTTCCGCTTCTAAATTTCCTCGATACAGCCGCCTCGGGTTTCTACTGACCCGCTGGCGGCTCCTTCCTTTCTGGAGTGACATCATGGCACGCAAGACCCCCATCGAGCGCTATCGCAATATCGGTATTTCGGCGCATATCGATGCTGGCAAGACGACGACGACCGAACGCATCCTGTTCTATACCGGTGTGAATCACAAGATCGGTGAAGTCCATGATGGCGCAGCCACCATGGACTGGATGGAGCAGGAACAGGAGCGTGGCATCACGATCACTTCGGCTGCCACCACCTGTTTCTGGAAGGGCATGGACACATCCCGGCCTGAACACCGGATCAACATCATCGACACGCCCGGACATGTGGACTTCACCATCGAGGTAGAGCGTTCGATGCGCGTGCTCGACGGCGCCTGCATGGTGTATTGCGCCGTGGGTGGCGTTCAGCCGCAGTCGGAAACCGTCTGGCGTCAAGCCAACAAGTACAAGGTACCGCGTCTTGCCTTTGTAAACAAGATGGACCGTACCGGTGCGAATTTCTTCAAGGTCTACGACCAGATGAAGACTCGCTTGAAAGCCAATCCAGTGCCGATCGTGGTGCCGATTGGTGCCGAAGAGAACTTCAAAGGCGTGATCGACCTGATCCTGATGAAGGCGATCTTCTGGGACGACGCTTCCCAGGGCATGAAGTTCGATTACCGGGAAATTCCGGAAGAACTCCTGGCTGTCGCGCAAAAGTGGCGCGAGAACCTGGTCGAGGCAGCCGCCGAAGCCAATGAAGACATGATGAACAAGTATCTGGAGACTGGTGAGCTCAGCAATGAGGAAATCATGACCGGCATCCGCTTGCGTACGCTGGCAGCCGAAATCCAGCCAATGTTCTGCGGCAGTGCGTTCAAGAACAAGGGCGTGCAGCGCATGCTTGATGGCGTGATCGACTTCATGCCTTCGCCGATCGACATCCCGCCAGTGCCTGGTACTGACGAAGATGACCTGCCAGTCGTCCGCCGTGCTGCCGACGATGAGAAATTCGCCGCGCTGGCCTTCAAGTTGATGACTGACCCCTATGTCGGTCAACTCACTTTTGTGCGCGTCTATTCCGGCGTTCTCAAGTCGGGTGACTCTGTCTTCAACCCGATTCGCAGCAAGAAAGAGCGCATCGGCCGGATTCTGCAGATGCATGCGAATCAGCGTGAAGAAATCAAGGAAATTCTTGCTGGCGACATTGCCGCTTGCGTTGGCCTGAAAGACGTCACGACGGGCGAGACATTGTGCGATCCTGAAGCGATCATCACCTTGGAAAAGATGGTGTTCCCTGAGCCGGTGATTTCGCAGGCCGTCGAACCCAAGACCAAACCGGACCAGGAAAAGATGGGCATCGCCTTGGGTCGCTTGGCCCAGGAAGATCCTTCTTTCCGCGTTCGTACCGACGAAGAGTCGGGTCAGACCATCATTTCCGGAATGGGCGAGTTGCACCTGGAAATCATTGTCGACCGGATGAAGCGCGAGTTTGGTGTCGAAGCCAACGTTGGCAAGCCGCAAGTGGCTTACCGCGAAACCATTCGCAAGTTGGTGTCTGATGTCGAAGGCAAGTTCGTGCGCCAATCGGGCGGCAAGGGCCAATACGGCCATGTCGTCTTGACCGTCGAGCCGCAAGAACCGGGCAAGGGTTTTGAATTCGTCGATGCCACCAAGGGTGGCGTGGTGCCCAAGGAGTTCATTCCCGCAGTCAGGAAAGGCGTTGAAGAAACGCTGCCCAACGGTGTGCTCGCGGGCTACCCTGTGGTGGACGTGAAGGTCACGCTGACCTTCGGTTCGTACCATGAGGTTGACTCGAACGAAAACGCCTTCAAGATGGCTGCATCAATGGGCTTCAAGGACGGTTGCCGCAAGGCCACGCCGGTCATCCTTGAGCCGATGATGGCAGTGGAAGTCGAAACCCCGGAAGACTATGCAGGCAACGTGATGGGTGATCTGTCATCACGCCGCGGCATGGTTCAGGGTATGGACGACATCCCTGGAGGCGGCAAGGTCATCAAGGCTGAAGTTCCCTTGTCGGAAATGTTCGGTTATTCGACGACGCTGCGCTCGATGTCGCAGGGTCGTGCCACCTACACGATGGAGTTCAAGCATTACAGCGAAGCTCCAAAGAACGTGGCTGACGCGATCATCACGGCGCGGGGCAAGTAAGGTACCTGGGCAGAACTGCTTGGCAGTTCTGCCTGGATTGATTTGAATCCGTCTTCGCAGAAGCTCACCCAGTTGCCAGTCGCTGGGAATCATGGGCACTGCGGAAACGCTAAACCGATAGACTGGCGTAACGCTCTTTTTGGAGAAAATGATGGCAAAAAGCAAATTTGAACGTACGAAGCCGCATGTCAATGTGGGCACGATTGGTCACGTTGACCATGGCAAGACGACGCTGACGGCGGCGATTGCGACTGTATTGGCTGCCAAGTACGGCGGCGAGGCC
>CANFIC010000039.1 GCA_947446685.1 Burkholderiales bacterium | reverse complement strand
CCCAACAAGGAATCCGCGATGAAAACCATTCTTTTTTCCCTGATGACCATGGCTGCTCTTGGTTTCGCCGCTTCGGCTCAGGCCGCCGATGCCGCCAGCGCCCCGAGCGCCCAGCAGTCAAAGATGGCGACCTGCAACAAAGAAGCCACCGACAAGAAAGGCGAAGAGCGCAAGTCCTTCATGAAGGACTGTCTGTCTGCCAAAGCCGAAGCGCCGGCCGCTGCTTCCGCACCGACCGGTCAGCCAAGCCGCATGAAAACCTGCAACGATGAAGCCAAGGGCAAAACCGGCGATGAGCGCAAGGCTTTCATGAAGACCTGCCTCAGCAACAAGGGCTGAGCCAGAAGGGTCAGCTCACTGGGCCGATTTTCCGGCCCAGTAATGGCTCTGGCCATAGCTGAGCTTGAGGAAATCGATCCACAAGCGCACCCGCAGCGGCAAATGTTTGGCATGCGGGAACAGCGCATAAATGCCGTTCGGCGGCGCTGCGAAGGCATCGAGTACCGTCACCAAGCGGCCTGCGGCCAGGTCTGCCTCGACCTCCCAGGTGCTGCGCCATGCCAGACCCTGGCCGGCCAGGCACCAGTCATGCAGCACCTGCCCATCGCTGCAATCGAGCCGCCCGCTCGGCCGCAGATGAACCAACTCACCGCCGACCTTGAAGGCCCAGCCACGGGTCTGGCTGGCATCCGAGCTGAGCGTCAAACAGGCATGCCGCGCCAGCTCCGAAGGATGCTGGGGCATGCCGGCGCGCTTCAGATAAGCCGGCGAGGCAACGCACAAGCGCCGGTTATCAGCCAAGCGCACGCTGATCAGGCTTGAATCGGGCAGATCGCCGACACGCACAGCGCAATCGAAACCCTCGCCGGCGAGGTCGACGACACGATCGCTGAGGTTCAATGAAACGCTGACGTCCGGGTGCAGGGCGATGAAATCGGGCAGCAGCGGCGCCACATGGCGGCGCCCGAAGCCGGCCGGCGCGGTGATGCGCAGATGGCCGCTGGCCTTGACGCCGCCGGCGCTGACGCTGGCTTCGGCATCGGCAAATGCCGTCAGCAAATGCTGGCAATCCTCGAGAAAGGCGCTGCCTTCATGGGTCAGCGTGATGCGCCTTGTCGTCCGCACCAGCAGCTTGACGCCCAGGCGCGACTCGAGCGCATCAATGCGACGCCCCATCACGGCGGGCGCCACGCCCTCGACCAATGCGGCGGCTGTCAGGCTGCCCTTGAGGGCAACCGAGACAAAAGACTCGATTTGCTTGAGACGATCCATGGTCCCGCGATTGTCCTGCTTTACGCGGCTAAAAAGCAGATTCAGCAATTGATTCAACTATTTTGCACAGGGTAGCAACGCGCCGGCGCATAGGAATCACAGCCGGCGATTGGCTAAAATATCTTGGATATTCTCCCGAGGTCCTCCCCATGTCAGCAAGAACCGCCATCCACCGTCTGCAAGTTGCCACCCCGCTGTACCGCTTCGTCGAAGACCGGGTCTTGCCCGGTAGCGGCGTCAGCAGCGAGCGGTTCTGGGCCGGTTTCGATGCCATCGTCCACGATCTGGCGCCGAAGAACATCGCCTTGCTGGCCGAGCGCGATCGGCTGCAGACCCAACTCGATGCCTGGCACCGCGCCCATCCGGGCCCGATCGCTGATATGCCGGCCTACCGCGGCTACCTGGAGAACATCGGCTATCTGGTGCCGAGGCCGGCCGAGGTGCAGTCAACCACGGCCAATGTCGATGCCGAACTGGCGCTGCAGGCCGGACCGCAGTTGGTGGTGCCGATCCTGAATGCCCGCTACGCCTTGAACGCCGCCAATTCGCGCTGGGGCTCGCTGTACGACGCGCTCTACGGCACCGACGTCATCGCTGAAGACCATGGCGCTGAAAAAGGCCGTGGCTACAACCCGGTGCGCGGTGCCCGCGTAATTGCCTATGCGCGCCAGGTGCTCGACCAGGCCGCGCCCTTGCTGCAGGGTTCGCACAAGGATGCAACCGGCTACCGCGTCGAAGCCGGACGACTGGTGATTGCCCAAGGGGCTGTGAGCACCGGCCTGGCCGACGCCACCCAGTTCGCCGGCTTCCAGGGTGATGCCGCCGCACCTTCATCCATCCTGCTGGTCAACAACGGTCTGCACCTGGACATCCGCATCGACCGCAGCACGACCATCGGCCAGAGCGATGCCGCTGGCGTCAGCGATCTGGTGCTGGAAGCGGCGCTGTCGACGATTCTCGACCTCGAGGACTCGGTCGCGGCGGTTGATGCCGAAGACAAGGTGCTGGCCTATGAAAACTGGCTGGGCATCCTGCAAGCCACGCTGACCGAAGAATTGACCAAGAACGGCAAGACGATCAGCCGCAGCCTGAATCCGGATCGCATCTACAAGGGCCCCGATGGCAAAGCCGGCGCAGTCCGCCTGCATGGCCGCAGCTTGATGTTCCTGCGCAATGTCGGCCACCTGATGACCAACCCGGCCGTGCTTTATGGCGAGCAGGGTCTGGAAATCCATGAAGGCATCCTCGACGCGGTGATCACGACCACGATCGCCATCCACGACCTGCAGCGCCATGGCAAGGCCGAGATCTGCAACTCACGTACCGGCTCGGTCTATATCGTCAAACCGAAAATGCACGGCCCGGCCGAAGTGGCTTTCGCGTCCGAGTTGTTCGGTCGCGTCGAAGCGATGCTGGGTCTGCCCGAGAACACGGTCAAGCTCGGCATCATGGACGAAGAGCGTCGCACCAGCGTCAACCTGAAGGCCTGCATCGCCGCCGCCGCCGCACGCGTGGCCTTCATCAACACTGGCTTCCTCGACCGCACCGGCGACGAGATGCATACCGCCATGCAGGCCGGCCCGATGATCCGCAAGGGCGACATGAAAAGCAGCGCATGGATCCAGGCCTATGAGCGCAGCAATGTGCTGACTGGTCTGGCCTGCGGCCTGCGCGGCCGGGCCCAGATCGGCAAGGGCATGTGGGCGATGCCCGACCTGATGGCAGCGATGCTCGAACAGAAGATCGCCCATCCGAAAGCCGGTGCCAACACCGCCTGGGTGCCGTCTCCCACCGCGGCAACGCTGCATGCCCTGCATTACCACCAGGTCAATGTCACGGCAGTGCAGATCGAGATGGAAAAAATCGACGCAGCGGCCGAGCATGACGGCCTGCTGACCCGCTTGCTGCAGATCCCGGTCGAGGCCAAGCCGGCTTGGTCGGCGGTCGAAATCCAGCAAGAACTGGACAACAATGCGCAGGGCATCCTCGGCTACGTGGTGCGCTGGATCGACCAGGGCGTCGGCTGCTCCAAGGTACCCGACATCCACAATGTGGCGCTGATGGAAGACCGCGCCACGCTGCGTATCTCGAGCCAGCATATTGCCAATTGGCTGCTGCATGGCATTGCCAGCGCCACGCAAGTGCATGCGACCTTCGAGCGCATGGCAGCCGTCGTCGACGGGCAAAACGCAGGCGATGCGCTGTACCAGAACATGGCCGGGCATTTCGACAGCTCAGCGGCTTACCAGGCCGCACTCGACCTGGTCTTCAAGGGCCTTGAGCAGCCCAGCGGCTACACCGAGCCGCTGCTGCATGCCTGGCGCTTGAAAGTCAAGGCCGCCGCCTGATCCAGCTGGACCGGCGCCGTCAGGCTGCCCCGGCAGCCTGACCCCACCCCTATTGAAGCAAGGCCGCATGAGCAGCAACACGCCGATCGACATCGTCTACCTTTGGGTCGACGGCAATGACCCTGTCTGGCGCAAAAAGCGCCAGCGCGCCGCTGCAGCGCTGTGCCCAACAGCTTTGGCCATGCACGGCAATGTCGAAGGGCGCTTCCGCGACAACGACGAATTGCGCTACAGCCTGCGCGCCCTGGAGCGTTTCTTTCCGGGCCACGGCCATGTCTATATCGTCACCGATGCACAGAGGCCAGATTGGCTCAAGCCAAGCGCAGGGCTGACCGTGATCGACCATCAGCAATTGATCGCAAGCACAGCGCTGCCGACCTTTGATTCAGGCCATATCGAGTCCTATATCCACCGCATAAAGGGCCTGTCGGAACGTTTCTTCTATCTCAACGACGATGTGTTTTTCGGCGCGCCGGTACGGGTCGAGGACTGGTTCAGCGACAGCGGCATCTATTCAGCCTGGTCAGACGAGCCGCTGGTCAGCGACGAGCCGCTCAGGCCGGACGCCAACGCGCTCGAGAATGCCTGCCGCGCCTCGACTCATTGGTTGCGTGCCAGCGGGGTCGCAAAAGCATCAGCGGGACTGCGCACCTTTGCCCATGCGCCGCGGCCGCTGCTGAAGTCGCTGATTTTCGAGCTCGAGCGGCTTGCGCCCGAAGTCTTCGAGCGGACCCGCTCGACGGTGTTCAGGGTCTGGGACAAACCGCCGGTGATCTCGGACCTGTTGCTGCGCTGGGCCTTGTCGCGCGGCATCGTTGCCATGCGCGCTTACGAGCAACTGCACCTCGATACCGGCAATGCCGACCCGTTCAACTGCCTGGAGCAGCTGAAAACCGAATTCGGCCAGCTCGATTTCTTCTGCATCAACGACACTACCGACGATGCCCATGCGCATGACCCGCGCCTGCTCAGGGTGCGGCTGGCCTTGCAGCAGTTGCTGCCGGAGCCTTCATGTTTCGAGCGCCAGCGGGTTGAACTGCTGCCCCGGCAGCATGCTGCACAGCCCTCACTGCGCCAACTCCAGCCCGCCTGAACTGACCGTCACCGGAAGAAAAAAATCGAAGCATTCCTCGTCTCTACCGGCCTCGTTGCCTTGGCCGAAATCGGCGACAAGACCCAGCTGCTGGCCTTCTTGCTGGCCGCGAGATTCCGCAAACCGCTGCCGATCTGCCTGGGCATCTTGCTCGCCACCCTGGCCAACCATGCAGCGGCTGGCGCGCTCGGCGCCTGGATCACCGCCCAAGTGAACCCGGCAACGATGCGCTGGGTGCTGGGTATCGGTTTTATCGCGATGGCGGCCTGGACGCTGGTTCCCGACAAGATCGACGCTGAAGAGGCCGAGGGCAAGGGCTTCAAGCTGGGCGTGCTCGGCACCACCATCGTGGCCTTTTTCCTGGCTGAGATGGGCGACAAAACGCAGATCGCCACCGTCGCCCTGGCGGCACAGTACTCGCAGTTGTTTGCGGTGGTGGCCGGCACGACGCTGGGCATGATGATCGCCAACGTTCCAGCGGTCTACCTCGGCGACCGCATCGCGCACAAGATTCCGCTGCGGCTGGTGCATGGCGTGGCTGCCTTGATCTTTGCGGCCCTGGGCGTCGCCACGCTGCTCGGAGCCGGCCGCAGCCTGGGTTTCTAGGACGCTACCGCCTGACCGCGCTTGCAGCGCCGCATCAGATCCGCTGGCGGTGACTCTCAGGCTTGCTTGAACATCCGCAGCCAGGCCTTGCGGCCCAGATGCGGCGCCAGTTGCCAGACCGGCATCCGCATGCCATGGGCGCGCAGGTACAAGCCGGCCCGCGCCAGACTGCTGGCGGGGCTGTTGACCAGCCGGTTGTCGGGTGCAAGCGCGCGCAGATACATCGCATCGAAGCAGGCCTGCTTCAGCCGCCCGATTGCTGCCGCCTTGGCGGCCGCAGCCAGCACAGCCTCGGGTACGACCGTGCCCAGGATCATCCCGGCATAGCGCAGCGCCAGAAAAACCGGCCAGACCAGCTTCAATTCGACCGCACGCTCCAGCAAGCTTGGCCAGAACTGCGGCTCGGCGGCGGCGAATTCGACCAGCAAGGCGTCCAAGTCGTAAAGATCGCGCAGCCCGTTGTTCAGCTCGCCTTCGTGGAACAAATGGGTCGCGCTGTGGATCACCATGTCGCGTGGCGACAGCGTGCGCAGGCTGCGGCCCGGAATCGCCACACTGGCGTCAATCAGCGTCGCCGCATCGGGCACCCGCCCGCTGCTCAACGGCAAAATATTGTGGTGGACGTCGACGATGGTGCCGCGCCGGTGGTTCACCATTGGCGGCAGTTCATGCATCCAGCGCCGGTAATAGCGCTCGTCATAAGGATCGATGTTGCCGATGCGCCAGCCATGCAGCATCAGCGCGGCTTCAACTTCGTTCAAGGCCTCGCCAGGCACCAGCAGGTCGACATCGCCGAACAAGCGCCCGCGTGCTGCCTGCTGGCCGCGCATGGCATAGGCAGCGCCCTTCAGCAAAACGATCGGCAAGCCCAGCGGCTGCAGCGCTTTTTCCAGGTGACTGCATTCCCATTCGATCGCCTGTTGCTGATGCCCAGTAAGCCTCGACGTCGCCAGCAAATGCCGTGCAACTTGCGGCGGCAGCCTCTCCAGCAGTTGCTGTTCGATCGCGATTTCGGCCAAGCGGCCGATCAGATTGGCGCTGCGCGCCAGCCGCAGCAACCGGTCCCATTGCCGCAAACTCAAGCCAGGCCAGGTCCAGGGTCGCCGCAACAAGCCGGTCAGCGAAAGCTCATTCACCAGGTTCTTCCGCCAGCCAATCGAAAACTTCGATCGCATCATCGAGTTGGCTGTACTCGAAATCATGGCAATCGCATTGCTGTACCAGCCGGCCCACCGCATCGAAACCGAGCTCACCGAGGATGCTGTAGTTGAATGAATTCTCGGCGAAATGGGTGAAGGTCTGGACCTTGGCGCGCGGCCTCAGCAGCGGCGCGGCGCCGGCTTGATAGCGCGGGAAAACAATCCAGCGCGCCGGCGCAGTCTCGAGCATCCGGGCCACGCTGTCGGCCGGCGGGCGCAAATGGGTCACCAGGCCGCGCGTGGTCGCGTAGACCTCGGGACCCCAGCTCATGCCAGGCTCGAAGTTGCGCAACAAGGCGATCGACTCGTTCTTCAGATTGATCGGCCGGGCCAGCGCATGGGCATGCAGGCTCAAAGGATCGAGCAAGGTCAGCTCGTCCGACAGCAAACGCCAGCCGCGCAATGCCAGGGCAGCACAGAGCGTGCTCTTGCCCGAGCCGGGCGGCGCCGGCATGATCAGCACCTGTCCGTTGCGTTCAAGGCTGGCGGCATGAATCGTCAACCATTGGTGTGCAGACGAGGCGAGCGCCCAGTTCAAGCCCCATTCCAGCATCGCCGGCGCCTGCTCGCGCGGCAAGGGTTCGAACGGTGCATGGCCATCGATCAGGAACTCGACCTGCTGCCGCAACCAGCGGCGCAAATTCAGCGGCTGGCGCAACTCCACATGAAAATCGGCAAAGTCGGGATCGATGAAAAATGGATGCTGCGCGTACAGCCGGTGCAGCGACTGCGCTACATCGGGCAGCGCCGAACGAATCCTGGCGATCAACTGGCCGGTCTGCAAGGCCAGCCTCCCGCCGCTGAGCAGCGCCGCGACTTCTGCCAGCGATAAATCACCCAATCGGGCATTCTGGCCGCTTGGCCCAAGCCGCAAGGTTGCCGCGCTCATCTCAGCAGACCATGGGCTGCAAGCTGAGCGCGGGCTTGCGCCACCGCCAAGGGCAGATCGGCGATCTCGGCAAAGTCGGTAGCCAGGCGCTGGCAGAGCGCCGGCTGATCGAGCGACGGCGCTTCGAGCCAGGATCTGAAGACCTCGGCAGTCAGCCGGTTCAGTCCATGGGTGTTGCCATATTGCCGATCAAAAATAACTGCCCCGTCAGACCAGCAGCGCCACAGGAAACCCGGGCTATCTCGATGTTCGATCACGGCTCAAGCGACGATGCCGTTGCTCTGCAAATAGTCCTTGATCTGAATATCGGTCCAGTTCACACCTGCAGTCACGGTGTAATAACCCAAAGTCGACCATTGGGTCCAGATCGACTGCACGACGGCAGTGGTCAGCACATTGGGCGGCACATATCCGAGCAGGATGTTCAGATAAGCCGACAGGACGTAAGCGGCCAGACTGGTCGGGTACTGAACCAGGACTTGCCTCATCGTCAAACTGGTTCCGGAAACAATGAAATTGCTGCCCGAAAAAGTCGGATGAAACAGCGTGCTGGAAGCTATTGGCCAGCCCGTTTCATCGGCATCCCTGAAAAACACCGGCGATTTCGCGCCAACGCAAAGCCCATCCTTGCCTGCTTGCGAAGCGCTGGTGTTCTTCGACAGCGAGCGCGATGGCGTGAAGCAGGTATTGCCCAGCGCGGGCTGGCTGATCAAGGTCAGAATCGCCGGCGTGGCTGCCACGCCCGCGCCGAGAAACCTGCGTCGCCGCGGGTCCGGTATTGCCTGAGAACTTTCACTGTTTTCCATCTGAACACCCTTGGGTTTGCGCCCCCTGCCCCTTTCAGGCTCTCAGAGTCACCGGCCGCTGACTGTCCGCAGGCCCTGAGAAGAGTGTTCCACACAAGTTCTTTCTGCGCGGTACCAATCACCCCCCGAACGGGGGCCGCGAGCCGGCTCAGTTCAGCGGCAAAGCCTTGCCCTGTGATTGGGCTGGCGCACGGATGCCGATCATCTGCGCCAGCGTTGGCGCGAGGTCGGCGATCTCGACCCGCTGGCGCTGCTCGCCTTGGCCGACCCGGCCCTGACCCCAGAACAGCAGCGGTACATGGGTGTCGTATTCGTAAGGCGTGCCATGCGAGCTGCCGCCGCCGCGCGAGCCGAACAACCAGCCCGGCTTGATGACGATCTGCAGTGGTGCGGCGATCTCCGGATGCCAGGATTTGCGCATGGCCCCCAGATGAGCGGTACTGACATCGCCGCCCTGCAGTTGTTCGAGCGTGAAGACATCGGCAATGCCATCCAGTTGCAGCAACAAAGTCTTGGCTTCCCGGTAGACATCGGCCGGACTGGCGCCTCGGGCTGTAATCAGTTGCTGGTCGAACAGCAGGCCGGCTGCGGAAAAATTCAGCACCCAGCGGCCAGCGCCGAATTTCTTCACCAACCCGTCGTTGACCCAGCCGAGCAGATGGGCCGGGTTGACTCGACCGGCATCAAGACCTTGCGATCTGGCCCATTCAGGCGTGTCAGCGAAACCATGGTCAGCGGTCAGCGCTGCCACATAGTTGCCCGCGCCGATGCGCTGGTCGAGGTATTTGAAAAAGCTCTGCAAGGCCACATCGAGGTGCAAAAAATGATCATGCGAGAGCCGCGACTCGGGGCCGAAGGCATGATTGACATAGTCATGCCCCGACAGGCTGACCGACAAGATGTCGGTCCTGGCGCCAGCGCCGAGGCCCTCGCCTTCGACCGCTGCGCGCGCAAATGCAAAAGTCAATTCGTCGCTGAACGGAGTGGCAAGCAGGTTGGCATAGAACAGCGGCCCGGGCTTGTCTTGTTTATCGCCGATGACGGCAGGCAGACGGTTGCCATTGCCGCTGTTGACCTGCCAGGGCTGGCCGTCGGGGACCGACTGGGCATAAGCGACTTCGGCCAGCAGAGGCGCCCAGGTCTTGCCGAAATAGGCGTCAGCCGGCTTGGCCTGGTTGAAATCATTCACCCATTGCGGATGGGCCGGCATGTAATAAGTACTGGACGCGAACTGACCGCTTTCGCTCATATACATATAGGCCGTGCCCTTGTGGCCGGCGGGCAGAATGGCGCCGCGGTCCTTGCCCGAAATCGCGAGCACCTTCGACGCGGCATCCCGGCTGCGCAGCGCATCGCCGAGCGTTTCGACCCGCAGATTGCGCGGGCTGGTGCCGGCCAATGGCGCGGTCTTGTGGTCGATGTACTGGTAATCGGCATCGCCGGTGCAGTAGACCGCTTGCCCGGTCTGCGGGTCTCGCCATTCATTACTGATGATGCCGCTGCGCTGCGGATAAGCGCCGCTGAGCATCACCGCATGACCGGCTGCGGTGACCGTATGGCCATGACCGTAATGGGCGTTGGAAAACCAGCTCCCACGGTCGAGAAAGCGCCTGAAGCCGTCGGGCTGCAACTGCTCGCGATAGCTGAGGACCTGACGCATCGGCAGGCCGTCGACCACCAGCAGCACGACCAGCTTCGGCGGCGGCTGGCCGGCAGCCAAGGCCGGCAGATTGCTGCAGCCAAGCAGCAGGGAAAAACAGGCAATGGACAGCAGCAATCGACGCTTGATCATGTCAACAGTGGCAGTGAGCGAGATCCGCAGCTTATGCGAAAAATTGTCTCGGCCAGATGTAAAGATTTCAGGCCAGCGCTTCGTCGAGCGCCTCGACCCAATGCCGCACCGGCGTGGCCGTGCCGCTTTGCAGATGCTGGATGCAGCCGATATTGGCCGAGACGATGGTCTGCGCCTGCAGCGGCGCCAGGGCCTGCAATTTCTGGTCGCGCAGCCGCTTGGACAGCTCGGGTTGCAGCACCGAGTAAGTGCCGGCCGAGCCGCAGCACAAGTGGCTGTCGCAAGTCGCCAGATTCAGCTCGAAGCCGAGCGCGCGCAGTCCGGTTTCGACCTCGCCGCGCAACTGCTGGCCATGCTGCAAGGTGCAGGGCGGGTGATAGGCCAGCTTGTCGCGCGGCTTGGCGTCGAGGCGCGGCTTCAACAAGGGCGTCAGCTCGGGCAGCAACTCGCTCAGATCGACGGTGATCGCGCTGACACGAGCCGCCTTGTCCGCGTATTCGGGGTCGGCGCTGAGGGCGCGGCCGTATTCCTTGACGGTGACGCCACAGCCCGAGGTATTCATCACCAGTGCCTCGATCTTGCCGGCATCGGTGAGGCCTGCAACCAGCGGCCACCAGGCATCGATATTGCGCCTCATGTCGTCCAGTCCGCCCTCATGATCAGACAGATGGCTGCGCACCGCGCCGCAGCAACCAGCGCCATCGGCCACCAGCGTCTGGATGCCAGCGGCATCGAGCACGCGGGCGGTGGCGCTATTGATGTTCGGCGCCATCGAAGGCTGCACACAACCGAGCAGCAAGCCGACCTTGCGCGCATGGCTGCGGGTCGGCCAGTCATGGGCGCGAGCCGGCGCCTTGCCCGGCACCTTGTCCTTCAGTATCGCGGGCAGCAGCGGCCGCACCAACTTGCCGACGGCCATGGCCGGGGCGAAAGCCGGCGAAGTCAATCCTTCCTTGAGCAACCAGCGTACCGCCCGTTCGGGCAGCGGTCGTTCGACCTTGGCCTCGACGATGTTGCGGCCGATCTCCAGCAGCTGTCCATATTCGACCCCCGACGGACAGGTGGTCTCGCAGTTGCGGCAGGTCAGGCAGCGGTCCAGATGCAGTTGCGTCTTGCGCGTCGGCTCCGCGCCTTCAAGCACCTGCTTGATCAGATAGATGCGGCCACGCGGCCCGTCGAGTTCATCGCCGAGCAACTGGTAGGTCGGACAGGTGGCGGTGCAAAAGCCGCAATGCACACAGCGGCTCAAAATCGCTTCGGCCTGTGCGCCAGCGCTGGTGCCTTGAAACTCGGGAGAGAGTTGGGTCTGCATAGTCTTTGGGGTCAGAAAAAACGCGCCGCGAACGGCATCAGGAGGGAAGCCAGCAGCACTTGCAGGCCCAGCGCCAGCCCGGCATAGGCGCCGGCATCGGGATGTACTTGCAGCGCTCTGGCGGCACCGATGCCATGCGACGCGGTGCCGAGCGCAAAGCCGCGCGCTTCGATCCGGTCGATGCCGATCAGATCGAAAAGATATTTCCCCGCCATTGCGCCGATCAATCCGGTCAGCACGGCCAGCACCGCGGCCAGCGCCGGAATGCCGCCGATATGCTCGGCGATGCCCATCGCGACCGGCGCGGTCACCGACTTCGGCGCCAGCGAGCGCAGCAACTCGGGTGGCAAGCCCATCATCCAGCCGATGGCCACGGCAGAGAGCGCCGCAGCGCTACCACCGGCCAATGCCGCCAGCAGCAAAGCGCCGACGCGGCGGCGCAACTCGGCGCGCCGCTGCCACATCGGCCAGCCCAGCGCAACGACCGCCGGCCCAAGCAGGAAATGGATGAACTGGGCGCCCGAAAAATAGCTCGGATAAGGCGTGCGGCTGAGCGTCAGCAATAGCGCCAGCATCGTCACCGTCCAGAGCACCGGATTGGCCCAGGGTGCCTGGCCGCTGCGTTGGTAAAACAACTGTGCCAGCAGATAGACGGCCAGCGTCGCAGTCAGGCCGAACAAGGGCGTTGCCGAAAGATAGACCCAGAGCTGGACGAAGCTGGTCATAGCGCAGCGCTGCTCATCCGGCCCGCCGCAGCAGCGCTTGCAGCACGATGGCGCTGACGGCCAGGCCGATCAGCGTCGACAGCAGCAAGGCCACGCCGAGGCGCAAGCCGTAAGTGGCGATCAGCTCGAGATGGGTCATCACCCCGACACCAACCGGCACGAACAGCAGCGATAAATGGGCCAGCAAAGCATTCGCCGCTGCTTCGACCGGCGCCTGACAAGCCGGCCAGCGCAAGACCAGCAGCAACAGCAGCATGCCCAGCACCGGGCCGGGCAGACCGAGTGCGGCTGCCTGCGTCAGCAACTCGCCGGCCGACTGGCAGAGCAGCAGAATCGTCAGGCCGAGCAAGGCTTGCATCGCTTCAGAGCCCCGGGTAAAGCCGGCCGGGGTTGAACAGGCCTTGCGGATCGAATGACTTTTTAAGTTGCTGGTGAATGCGCGCCAAAGCCGGGGCCAAAGGCGTGAAAGCACCGACGCTCTTGTCCGCAGCGCGGAACAATGTGGCGTGGCCGCCGACGCTGGCCGCCGCTTCGCGCACCCGCTGCCCACCCGAAGGCGTGATCAACCAGCGCTGCGCACCGCCCCATTCGAGCAGTTGCTCGCCGTCCAGGTCAAGCAGTGGCGCAGTCTGCGGCACCGACAGGCGCCAGAGCTGCGAATCGCCCTGCACGGCGCGCATCGCGCCCAGAAAAAATTCATCGCTGTGATCGCGCAAACCATCCCAGAAAGGCCGCGCCAGCGCTTCGTCGATCAGCTCGCCGCCGAGGCGCTGGGTGGCAGCCTGGACCGCCGCATTCGCGCCCGCAAGCCGCAGCACCATGGCGCCGTCCCAGCAGGCACTGGCATTGATGGGCAGCGGCTGACCACCCCAGAGATTGAGCTGGTCAAGCGCTTGTTGTGCGCCCATTTCGAAGCGCAAGGTCGCTTGCGCCGTGGGCAAGGGCAGCACCTTCAGCGAGACCTCGAGGATCACGCCGAGCATGCCCATCGAGCCGGCAATCAAGCGCGAGACATCGTAGCCGGCGACATTTTTCATCACCGTGCCGCCAAAGCTCAAGGCCTCGCCCTGGCCGTTCAACATCGTCACGCCCAGCACATGGTCACGCAGCGCGCCCATGCTGGCGCGGGCCGGGCCGCTCAAGCCGCTGGCCACCATGCCGCCGACGGTCCCGCCGCCAAAGCGCGGTGGCTCGAAAGCCAGATGCTGGCCCTGGCCTGCCAGCAGTTGCTCAAGTTCGGCGATCGAAGTGCCCGCCTTGGCCGTCACGACCAACTCGCTCGGCTCGTAGCTGGTGACACCAGAAAAACCGGCCAACTCAAGCGGCTCGCCAACCAGGTCCTGGCCGTAAAAAGCCTTGCTGCCCTGGCCCTGGATATTCAAGCTGACGCCGCGGGCTGCGGCATCGCGGATCTGCTCCTGAATTTGTTGCAGCATCAGAACCTCGGCAATTCAGGAAAAGCCAGCAGACCGCGGCTGACATGCATGCGGCCATATTCGGCACAGCGGTGCAGGGTCGGAATCACCTTGCCAGGGTTCAACAGGCCAGCCGGATCAAAGGCCAGCTTGAGCCCGAACATCTGCTCGCGCTCGGCATCGGAAAACTGCACGCACATCGAATTGAGCTTTTCGATGCCGACACCATGTTCTCCGGTGATGGTGCCGCCCAATGCCACGCTGGTCTCGAGGATCTCGGCGCCGAACAATTCGCAGCGCCGCATCTGGTCAGGATCCTTGCCGTCGAACAGGATCAAGGGGTGCAGGTTGCCGTCGCCGGCATGAAACACATTGGCGCAGCGCAGTTCGTATTTCTTTTCCATCTCGGCGATCGCGAGCAGGATGTCGGCCAGGTTCTTGCGCGGAATGGTCGAATCCATGCACATGTAATCGGGGCTGATGCGACCCGACGCTGGGAAGGCATTCTTGCGCCCGCTCCAGAAACGCAAGCGCTGCGCTTCATCGGCCGAGACTTCACAGCCGGTCGCGCCTGCGGCCAGCAGCACCGCTTGCATCCGGCCGATTTCCTCGGCCACTTCCTCGGGCGTGCCGTCGCTTTCGCAGAGCAGAATCGCCGCGGCCGACAGGTCATAGCCGGCATGCACGAAATCCTCAACCGCCGCCGTCATCGGCTTGTCCATCATCTCCAGACCGGCCGGGATGATGCCCTCGGCAATGATCTGCGCCACCGCATTGCCGGCTTTGCGGATGTCGTCGAAGCTGGCCATGATGCAGCGCGCCAGCATCGGTTTGGGGATCAACTTGACCGTCACTTCGGTGATCACGGCGAGCATGCCTTCGCTGCCGACGATGACGCTGAGCAGGTCGAGACCGGCCGCGTCCAGCGCTTCGGAACCAAACTCAACCGCCTCGCCGTCCATCGTGAAACCGCGCACGCGCAACACGTTGTGCAGCGTCAGGCCGTATTTGAGGCAATGCACACCGCCCGAGTTTTCAGCCACATTGCCACCTATCGTGCAGGCGATCTGGCTGCTCGGATCCGGCGCGTAATAGAGGCCATGGACAGCCGCCGCCTCGGAGATCGCCAGGTTGCGCACCCCGCATTGCACCGTCGCCGTCCGCGCCAGCGGGTCGATGCGCAGAATCTGCTTGAACTTGGCCAGACCCAGCGTCACGCCCGAAGCATGCGGCAGCGCGCCACCCGACAAACCTGTGCCCGCGCCGCGCGCCACCACCGGGACCTTGAGCTGATGGCAGACCCTCAGCACCGCAGCGACCTGGACCTCGTTTTCCGGCAGGGCGACCAGCAAAGGCCGCTCGCGGTAAGCGCTCAGACCATCGCATTCATAGGGCACGGTGTCTTCGAGATGCCAGAGCAAGGCATGGGCCGGCAGATGCGCCGACAGGGCCTTGACCACGCCAGCTTGGGCAATTGCGCGCTCGGCGGGGTCGGCGCGAGCCATGGTGAGAGCAGCATTCAAATCAAATCTCCGGTTCGACGGCTACTGTAGCTTGGGCCAGGGTCAGATGCCGCGACAGCATCACTATGCTCTGGTTCAAACGGCAATGACTTTTGGGCTGGCAATCAGTTGCGCATGAACACTGTCAGCACGCCGGTATAGCTGTGAAGGCTGGCATGGGCGATTTCACCGCCTGCGAACATGCCGACCAGCGGCACATCGCCCAGACCATGCCGGACCCATTGAGCCTCGGCCGAAGGCGCGCCGAAATGCGGGCCGCCGCGGCCGGCACAACTGATATAGATCGCGCCGGCGATTGCCGGGCTGCCATCTTCCGGGGCAGTATCTTCGGCCTCGCTGCGCAACTCGGTGCAGATGCGCAAGAGGTCGCGCTTTGCCGCTGCCGGGTTGCGCTCGCAAAAACTGAGTCCCTGTCCGACCTCGACCCGTTGCGCCACGGCCACGCCGCGCCGCTGCGGGTCGACACCGACCAGATGGCGCACCAGCACCTCGGCGCCGTAATTGCCGCGCTGCGCCGGGCTGCCCGATGCCGCGCCCGGGTTGATGCCGGCCAGCGTGCGGCGCAAACGGGGCACCGCTTCACGCAGGTTGGCAGGCTCGGTCAACACCGGCAGGGCCAGGTCCTGCAACAGGCATTCAAGCGCAGGAAGATCGTCGAGCCGGGTCACCAGATGACCATCGCAAGCGGTGATGATGCGCTCGGGGCCGAGCGGCTGGCAACCTTGGCTGACCCGCGAGACGATACGCATGCCGGACTGCTTGCCACTGAGTTCGGCCGAATAGGCCACGCCCGAAATCCCGCCGGTCCAGACGCCATCGGCCAGATGTACGGCCTGGCGGCGCCCGGAAGCGATGCCGCCAAACAGATAGCCGCTGCGCGTCTGCCCGGCCAACTCGGTCAGCAATTCCTGCAATTCGGGGGTGCTGCCATCGGTATGGACTTGCGCCAGACCCGCATCCCAGCGCCCCAGCGCCTGAGCCCCGGAAAACAGGCGGAATTGCTCGACCGGCAAATCCGCCAGCATCAAGGTCAAGGCCGGCTCATCAAAATACTCGACGCCGCTGGCGCAAATGCCGACCGCAGAGGCGCCGACCCAAGCCACGCCGGGCCAGCGCTGCCTTGCATCGGCGAGCAGGCTTTCGGCCTGATTCACATAGGCTTCGGTGCAATAGAGCCAGCCCAGGGTGGGCTGCATCGTCGCGCTGAGACGCTGCGCCTCGATTTGTGCGGCGGCCAGCGCCATGGCCATATGCGCGTCCGGATGGGTCGCGTGCGCCTGAAGAAAAGACCTCATGGACTGATTTTGCCGGCTCAGCTGCTGCGCCTCTTTACCGTCTTGGCTGCCGCTTTGGCCGCAGGCTTTGCCGCCGCCTTGGCAGCAGGTTTGGCCGCCGCAGCAGGCGCTTTCTGCGCCGCAGCTGGCTTGCCGGCCATCATGCCCGGCATGGCCTTGCGCAAGGTCTCGCCGGCAGCGTCAAATGATTGCTTGACGATATTGGTGGCGGTATCGGTCGCACTTTCGTTCATCGCTTTGGTCGCCAGTTCAGTGAACTGCTGACTCAAAGCGCCCCACCATTGCATCGGATCGACTGCGGGCGCAGCCGGTGCCGGCGCGGGGGCGGGGGCTGGAGCCGCAGCAGCTTTGGGGCTGGCAGCAGGCTTTTTGGCGGCGCCGGCCATGATGTCGGGCATGATGCCGGTCCAAGCAGCCGGCTCGGGCATCTTCAGCGCAGCCTGCAGATCGGCCAAAGGCACATTCATCGACTGCAGCGTCGACAAGGTCATGCGCTGGACTTCCAGGGCCTGCAAGGTGACCCCCATCATGCGGGCGTTCTGCTCGAGCCAGAACTGCACGGTACGCAACTCCTCGATGCGCTTGCCCAGTTCTTCCGGGTTCAGCGTCGGCGCCACCCATTGGCCGATGCCCGGCAAAGCAGTGCCGGCGTTCTTGACCAGCCCCTGCAAAAAGTCAAAACCCGGGACAAATTTGGTGAAATTGGTATCGCTCATGGCATCTCCTTGGGCTCGACGGAACTTCGTCTACCCCGATGGTACTTCTACCGCTCGAAGGTCAATGCATCACCACCGGCTGATGCCCCATCCGCGCATAGGTTTCGATGAAATCGTCGAGGTCTTCCTCGCTCGGGTCTCGCTCGATCAAGGCTTCCACGCCATCCTGGAACTGCTGGGCCAGCGCGCCTTCGATGAAGATCTCCGTACAACTCAATTTATCGACGATTTCATAGCCTCCGCGGTTCAATTGCAAATCGGGATTGGCCAACAACAAAGGCCCGGGCATAGGCTCCGCCACCTGAACGTCGAATTTGACGACGATGAAACTGTTGGAGTTATAAAGTGTTTCCATG
>CANFIC010000038.1 GCA_947446685.1 Burkholderiales bacterium | reverse complement strand
CTTGGCCTTCAAGGCGGCAGCGCGTTTCGATTGGATCAGCCAATCTTCGACGCCACCCTCATATTCGCGCCACAGGCCATCGCCCTCGCTGACGATCGTGCTGGTGACGACGTTATCGAGAAAGCGCCGGTCATGGCTGACCAGGAAAACCGTGCCGTCGTAATCGGCCAGCAGCTCTTCAAGCAACTCCAGTGTTTCGATGTCCAGGTCATTGGTCGGCTCGTCGAGTACCAGCACATTGGCCGGCCTGGCGAACAGGCGCGCCAGCAGCAGGCGGTTGCGCTCACCGCCGGACAAACTCTTGACCGGCGAATTGGCACGCGCCGGTGAGAACAGGAAGTCGCCCAGATAGCTCTTGACATGCTTGCGCTGATTGCCGATCTCGATCCACTCGCTACCCGGGCTGATCGTGTCGGCCAGGGTCGCTTCCATATCGAGCGCATCGCGCATCTGGTCGAAATAGGCCACGTTGATCTTCGAGCCCATGCGGACATCGCCGCTGTCCGGCGCGAGTTCGCCCAGAATCATCTTCAGCAAGGTGGTCTTGCCAGCGCCGTTCGGGCCGACCAGACCGACCTTGTCACCACGCAGGATGGTGGCAGTGAAATCGCGGACGATGGTCTTGTCGCCGTAACTCTTGAAAACATTCTCGAGCTCGGCAACGATCTTGCCGCTGGCGCCGCCGGTGTCGATGTCAAGCCTGACCTTGCCCTGCACGTCGCGCCTTGAAGCATGGGCCGAGCGCATTGATTCCAGGCGCTGGATACGTGCCACGCTACGCGTCCGGCGGGCTTCGACACCCTTGCGGATCCAGATTTCTTCCTGAGCCAGAATCTTGTCGAAACGGGCGTTGTAAAGCGCCTCGTTTTCCAGTTCATAGACCTTGGCTGCGGTGAAAGCAGCGAAGTTGCCGGGATAGTTGCGCAGTTGCCCGCGGTCGAGCTCGACGATGCGGTTCGCCACATTGTCCAGAAAGGTCCGGTCATGGGTGATCAGCAGCAAGGACCCCTTGAAGTTGTTCAGCAGTTCTTCCAGCCAGGTGATGGCATCGAGGTCCAGGTGATTGGTCGGCTCGTCAAGCAGCAGCACATCCGGCTGCGCCACCAGCGCCCGGCCCAATGCCACGCGCTTCTTCAAACCGCCTGATAGCGAGCCGACCAGGCGCGAACCGTCGAGGCCCAGACGTTGCAGAGTTTCATCGACTCGCTGCTCCCAGTTCCAGGCACCGATATGCTCGATGCGCTCCTGGACCCAGGCCAGGTCGTCGTTCTCGTCGTGGATCTCGTAGCGTTCGCGCAAGGACTTGGCCTCGGCCACGCCCTCGCTGATCACATCGAAGATCGTTGCATCAGCGCGTAACTCCGGTTCCTGCGGAACATAAACACTGGTCAGGCCTTGCTGCAACTGCAGCAGGCCATCGTCGAGTTTTTCGATTTGCGCGAGGATTTTCAGCAGCGACGATTTGCCGGTGCCATTGCGGCCGATCAGGCCGACACGCTCGCCTGTTTCAAGCGAGAAAGAAGCGCCATCCAGCAGGGCCACATGGCCGTAAGCAAGATGGGCATTGGAAATAGAAAGGACTGCCATAGCCCATGATTGTCGTTGACGCAGCGAATTTCAGCATGTCGTCTCGGCTATGCTGCGCTTCACCCGCTGCCGAGATAAGCCATGAAAGCATTTATTGCCGCCCTTGCACTGGCCCCTTTGGCCGCTTTTGGGCAGAGCGCCGACTTGCAACGCTGCCGTGCCCTGGTTGACAAGGAAGCAAGGCTGGCTTGCTATGACGGCCTGGCCGGCGCCATCGCAACGACAAAGCCAGCCCCCGTCGAAGCCAGGCCCGACAGCTTCGGCCTCGACCAGCCGCGCAAGAACGAAGCTGAGGTGGTCAACAGCCATATCGAAGGCCTGTTCGACGGCTGGGGACCGAAGACGGTGATCAATCTGGCCAATGGTCAAGCTTGGCGGATCAATGACAACAGCAGCGCCACGGTCTACCTCACCAATCCCAAGGTGTTGATCCGCCGCGGCGTGATGGGCACTTATGTGATGGAACTGGAAGGCACGAACTCAACCGCCAAGCTGCTGCGCTTGCGCTGAGTCGCAACTCATTGCCTGCCGCGCAGGAACAGCAAAGGGATTCTCAGCCGCTCTGACCATGCCGTTGCATCCTGGCCCTGGTCCTCGGGCCTGTGCTGGATCACGCTTTCGCGCAGCTCGTGGCATCAACTGCAGGAATTTTTGCGGAAAATATTCACTGCGATGCAGTTTGCCGTTGTTCCAGACTCCGCCGACGATGGTCTCGGGAATGCATCCGGCCTTGGCCAGCCGATCCAGTGCCAGATGCACATTCCAGTCTGGCTGGAATCAAACAGCAACTGGTAGCGTTTGTCAGGCGAGTAGCCATAGGGCAAGCAGAC
Organism: Burkholderiales bacterium; assembly: GCA_947446685.1. Taxonomy (GTDB): domain Bacteria; phylum Pseudomonadota; class Gammaproteobacteria; order Burkholderiales; family Burkholderiaceae_C; genus Paucibacter_A. The sequence goes on along the minus strand of CANFIC010000038.1, from coordinate 15,016 downwards.
ATCGACCGGGCCGGCTGGCCGCGAATTGACGGTAGCAGCCGCTCGAAACGCAATAAAGGTCACAAAACGACCAATCTTGTCACCGCTCCAACCGGCTCACGTGGGCAGATCGGCTTGGCACGCCCCATGCGTACAGCGCGGCTTCCGTCAACAAGTTTCACAACCGGAGGTTTCATCATGAAGCGTATCGAAAAAGGCTTTACTTTGATCGAGCTGATGATCGTCGTTGCGATCATCGGCATTCTGGCCGCAGTGGCGATCCCCGCCTATCAGAACTACATCAAGAAGGCGGCCTACTCCGAAGTCATCGCCGCCGCAGGTCCTTACAAGATGGCGATCGACCTCTGTTTTCAGGAAGCCGATGGGGCTGACGCAGCGACCAAGTTGGCGACCTGCGATGCCGGTGCAGGCGGCATCCCGGCGGCGCCGACCGCGGTGACCACCGGCGCCTTCAATAGCCTGGCTGTTGCCGATGGCGTGATCACGCTGACGCCGAACGCGGTGAAAGGGATATTGGCTACCGAAACATGCGTCATGACGCCGACCGCCGATGCGAACAATCGCCTGCAATGGGCATTCTCAGGCGCTTGTGTCACCCAAGGCTATATCAAGAACTGAGTCCTCCCGGCGGGCGCAGGCCCGCCACTTCAGCTGACAAAGGCAGGCCGCGCAACCCCAGGCTGATGGCCAGCAGGCCATAGAACATGAAAGCGATGCGCGGCGCATCCAGCAGGCTGTCGAACAGGCCGACCACGAAAAACCCGGCAATCGATGCCGCCAGCGCTGGGGCCATTGCATGATTGCGGCCGCGGCCGCCGATCAAGCGCCAAAGCGCCAAGCTCAGCAAGGCCGCCAGCAGCGCCAGACCGATTGCACCCTGCTCGAAAAATACATGCAGCCCGGCGTTCTTCAGATGCCAGGGCAAGTGATAGCGATCGCTGGAAAAAAACCAATGTGCCATCTGGCCGGCAAAGTCGCCATTGCTCAGCAGCGAGCGCCCACTCGCGTCGATCAGATTCATTGCGCCGACGTCAGCCAAGCCGCCGTTGCTGCCTATCCCGACCGAAAACACGATGAAGCGCGGGGCATACCATTTGCCGCCCATCTCGGGCGCCTCACCCAGTGGCAGCGCCACTTGCTGCCAGGCACCCCCTTGTGGCTTGACGTTCACCGACTTGGCCATGCAGGCAGCTTCATAGAGCAATTGTTTTTCACAAATTTCGGCATGCAGGGCGACCTCGCTGCGGGTCCGCACCAGCACGGTCAACAAGACCTGTCCCTTGGGAGCGTCGATGCGCTGCGAAACCCGCAACAATTCCCCCGAACTGATCTGATGCCGACCACCGGTCAATGCCAGATAAGGCCGTCCGGCATCGGACCTGACGCGGTAATCGCCGGTGTTGACAGTCCCCAATTCAGCCAGGAAATTGCTGGCCGGATAACGCCCCAAGCCCTTGCCCAACAAGATCTGCTGTGGCGTTTCCAGCATCGCCAGGCCCTTTTGCCAATGCTGGAACCGCGACTGAAGGTCTTCATGCCAGGTCGAAACACGGTCCCGAAGGTAGGCCCCGCCGCCGATCGCGGCCAGCAAGCTCGACAGCAGCAGCAAGGTGGTGAACAGTTTGCCGCGCTCGCGCCAACCATCACGCAAGCCGCTGGCCCGGAAAGGCCAGAGCGCCGGCACCCCCCAGAACAAGGGCAGCAGCAGGCCCAGGCCCGCCATCACCCAGGCTGCATCGGTACCGGCTGGCGCGCCGCCCCAATAATCGGCCACAAACACCGGACAGGCCAGCAGCAAGAACCAGTTGGCGGCGACCAGCAAGCTGTAAAACGGTCTGAGCTGGCCCGGCTTGGCCTGCCAATGCAGCGCGGCTGCCCCCAGCCAGACCAGGGCGTAGACCCCATAGGCCGCCTTGGGGACGACCTGCGATGCCGCCCAGCCGATTGTCACCAGCGGCGCGGCCAGCAATGCCCCGAAAAATAGCGCCTTCATGCGTTGCGCCAGAGTGGGCAGCCAATGGCTGGCTGGCAGGGTCAGCAAGATGGCCAGAACGCCCAGCAAGGCCAGCAGACCGCGGTAACCGCTGCCGCCAAACATCAAGGCCGCTGCGCTGCCAAAGCTGGCCGTAATCAGCAGGGCGCCGAGCAAGGCTGCGCGGGGCCGCCTTGCCGCACCTACGCGCCGCCGCTGCAAGGCTTGCAGCATCAGCAGGATTGCCAGACTGACCGGCATTGCGGCATAAACGCCGCGCGAGAAGGTCGTCAAAACGGCATAACAGCCCAGCAGGACCAGCGCGGCAGCCGCAGCAAAGCGCCAGGGTGAGCGTTGCCGCAGCCAGAAATCAACCGCAAAGGGCATGGCCATGGCCAGACAGCAGTCGAGGGCTGCGCCGCCGACATGCATTTCCCAAAACAAAGCAGTGCTGCGGTATTGGGTCGAAAAATCCAGCAAAGCGGTGTAGGCCAGTCGCTCGGACAAGGCCGCCAGGCCGGTCGTCGCCAGCGCTCCGGTCATGCCTAGCAGCAATGCCTTTTGCAGCTGTCGAGGCTGCGCCACCCCTGCTTGTACCCAGAGCGGCAGCAGCAGCAAAGCCATGAAGTAGCTCTTGCCAGCACGCAGGCTGTTCATCGGCTCGTGATAGCCCTGGAACCAGCCAAACTCGAAACCGCCAGCGGCCTCGAAGCCGCGCCACATCGACAGCAGCACCGAGGCACCGAACAAGGCCAGCAGGATCAAGGTCAAGGGCGAATAGCCCAGCATCTGCCGCCAAACAGGCGCACGCGGCGGCGCAACCCGCCCGAGTCCGATCGAGGCATAGCCGCCCGCTGCGCAGGCCAGCACCAGCAAATCAAGCTCTTCGAAGGTAATCCAGCCGCTCCAGGGCGCAAACCCGATCAGCGGCAACAAGGCCAGCAACAAGGGCGTCTGCGTCCAGTAGCGCGCTGCCAGGCCGGCTGCCAGCAGCCAGGCGGCAATCGCCAGACCTGCCGACAAGGGATGATGGGCCGCCAGCAGGATTCCCGTCGCAGCGCTGAGGCCGGCCAGCATCAAGGACAATTTGCGCGGAGCCGTCCTTGCTGCGAATTCCAGGTCAAATTGCCGGCCTTGCGTGGGGAATGAAGCATTCATGTCGGCGCCAGTCAGGACCAGACCGGGCAGCGGGCCGCCGCCGCATCTACGGTCTCGGGTTATTCTGCCCGCCATGAAGCCATCCAGCACCCCCCGAATCCGGCGCCCGCAACCGCAGCAAGTCAAAGCAGCGGGACCAGTTTCCTGATCCTTGCTGCGCCCCGCCAAAGCCCCTCATGCAGACCATCCTCGCCATTACCCTGCCATTTTTTGCGCTGATCCTGTGCGGCTACCTGGCTGCGTGGCACGGCCTGCTGGCCGAGGCAGCGATTCCAGGCTTGAACGGTTTTGTGCTTTTTTTCGCCCTGCCTTGCATGTTGTTCCGCTTCGGCATGAACACCCCGGTGCTGGAGCTGTTGAATCCTGGTGTGCTCGGCGTGTATCTCGCAGCCGCGCTGGTGGTCGTTTCTTTCACCATCGCCGTCACGCATGGCGCCAAGGTCCAACTGAAGGACGCTGCCTTCGGTGCACTGGTCGCGGCCTTCCCGAACAGCGGTTTCATCGGCGTGCCGCTGCTGGTCGCGCTGCTCGGACAGGCCGCTGCCGGACCGGTGATCTGCACCCTGCTGGTCGATCTGTTCGTGACGAGTTCACTCTGCCTGGCCCTGGCCCGCGCCGATACCGGCAACGCAGACAGCGTCCGGCAGGCTGCCGCTACCGCAATGCGCAGCGCGCTGTCCAACCCGCTGCCCTGGGCGATTGCGGTCGGTGTGCTGGTCTCGATCTCCGGTCTGCACCTTCCCGGTCCACTCGATGCTTTGGTCAAGATGCTCGGCGATGCTGCCACGCCGGTGGCCTTGTTCACCATTGGTGCAGTGCTGTGGCGGGCCGGTCGGCATGCCCATAGCCGCACGCCGGCCGGGCTGTACCTGCCAGTCGCAGCGATCAAATTGCTCTTGCACCCGGCGCTGGTCTTCCTGCTGGGGGCTGCGTCGATTGCGCTGGGGGCGCCGCTGAACAAGTTCCAGTTGCTGGTACTGACGTTGGCGGCCGCCTTGCCAAGCGCCAGCAATGTGTCGCTGCTGGCCGAGCGCTATGGCGCCGACAATGGCCGGGTGGCGCGCATCATCCTGGCCTCGACTGCAGCCGCTTTTGTCAGCTTCACAGGCCTGGCCTGGTTGCTTGGCGCCAGGACCTGAAACCGTCGTCAACCATAAAAATTCTCGTTGAGGAATCATTGATGTTGCCGCTTGCTTTACGCTTCCTGCTCGGCTGTCTGGCTGTGGCCACGGCGCTGCATTCATTGCCGGCGCTGGCGCAAGCAACGGCCTATCAGCAGCCTTCCACAGCAGTGCGCGAATTGCTCGACGCGCCGCTGCTGCCACGCCAGCTGATTTCACCCGACCGCCACACGCTGGCATCGCTGGAGCTGCGTCGCTTCAGCACGATCGAGGAACTGGCCAGGCCGGTGCTGCATCTGGCAGGGCTGCGCTTCGAGGCCGGCAACACGAGCCCTCAAGCGATCCAGCCGATCCAGCGCTTGCGCTTGCGCAGCCTGCTGAATCCGGATGCGCCGGTGCGCCAAGTCGAACTGCCGGGAAATGCTGCGGGCGCTGTCTTCCACAGTTTCAGCTGGGCCCCCGATGGATCACGCTTTGTGCTGGAGCGACGTACCGAGCAGGCCAGCGAGCTGTGGGTTGGCGATACGGTCAGCGGACGGATCCGGCCGATCGCATTCCTGAAGCTGAACAAGGTGCTCGTGCGAGGCGAGCTGACTTGGCTGAACGCGCATGAACTGCTGGTGCTGAGTCTGCCCGAAAAACGCAACCCGCAGCCGCAATCGCAAGCGCCCACCGGACCTGTTCTGCAGGAAAGCATCAACCGTGTCTCCCCTGAGCGCACTTATCCGGACCTGCTGAAGAACGCCCAGGATGAGGCCTTGTTCGAATACCATGCCCGCTCCAGCCTCACGCTGGTCGATATTGCCAGCGGCATATCCCGCGACCTCGGCTCACCCGCGCTGTTCAGCAGCGTCAGTGGCGTCGGCAGCGCCGGCGATCACCAATATCTGTTGACCGAACGACTGCTGCGCCCGTTCAGCTACAACCTGCCCTGGGATGATTTCCCGCGCGTCGTCGAATTGCGCCATCGCGATGGCCGCTTGCTGCGCGAGCTGGCCCGCTTGCCGCTGCGACAAGGTGTCAGCATCGGTGGCGTCGCGACGGGTCCGCGGGGCTTCATGGCCTCTCCTGGCAGCGACGCAGCAGTCTTCTGGATCGAGGCGCTGGACGGTGGCGACCTCAACAACAAAGTGCCATTTCGCGATCGGATCATGCGCCTCGATCCGCCATTCACCGGCGATCCGCAGGAGGTGCAGCGGATGCCGCATCGCTTTGCACGCCTGGCGTTTCTGGACGATGGGCAGCATGCGCTGCTGACCGAGGTGGACCGCCAACGCGCCTGGACACGCAGCTATCTGCTGCCGCTGAACGGTTCGAAAAGCCGGGCGCTTTTCGATCATTCGATCCGCGAGCGCTATCGCCACCCTGGCACACCGATGACAAGAATGCTGCCGAACGGGCGCATGGTGGTGATCTCCGCGCAGGGCGAGTTGCTGCTGGCTGGTGCCGGATCAAGCCCCAAGGGTGACCGGCCCTTCCTCGACCGCTTTTCACTGAAGGACCTGAGCTCAAGCCGCTTGTTCCAGTCGAGCGAAAGCCAGTACGAATTGCCAGTCGTCATGCTCGACGGTGGACGCTTGGTCACGCAAAGGGAATCCGCCACCGAGCCACCGAACCTGTTTCTACACGAGGGCAACAACGTCATCGCGCTGACCAAGGTCAAGGACAATTCGCCGCAGTTGCGCAAGGTCCGTCGCGAGCTGGTCAGCTTCAAACGTGCTGATGGCGTCGACCTGTCGTTCTGGCTCTACCTGCCGCCTGACTACAAGGAAGGCGAGCGCCGCCCCGGTCTGGTCTGGGCCTACCCGATGGAATTTTCAGAGTCGAGCATCGCCGGCCAGGTCAGCGGCTCAGCCAACCGCTTTTCGAGCTTCCCGGGATTAAGCCCGACGCTGCTGGTGATGGACGGTTTTGTCGTCATCAGCGATGCGACGATGCCGATCGTCGGTGACACCAAGACGGTCAATGACAGCTTTGTCGAGCAGATCACGATGAATGCCCGGGCCATCATTGACAAGGCCGAGGAGCTGGGCGTCATCGACCCGAAACGACTGGCCATCGGTGGCCACAGCTACGGCGCTTTCATGACGGTCAACTTGCTCGCCCACACCGACCTGTTCAAGGCGGGCATTGCCCGCAGCGGCGCTTACAACCGCACCTTGACGCCATTCGGCTTCCAGAGCGAACGCCGCAGCCTCTGGGAGGCGCGCGAGGGCTACCTGAAGCTTTCGCCCTTCCTCTATGCCAACCAGATCAAGGAGCCGCTGCTGCTGACCCATGGCGCTGATGACAACAACAGCGGCACTTTTCCGCTGCAGTCAGAGCGCCTGTTCCAGGCTATGGCGGGCACCGGTGGCAATGTGCGCTATGTCTCGCTGCCCTATGAGTCGCATGCCTACACGGCGCGGGAATCGGTCGGCCATGTGCAATGGGAAATGAGCCATTGGCTGAGGACCTATCTGGGCGATCCGCGGGCGCGTTGAGGCGGCAAGACCCGCCTGAAAATCCCAATTCAAATTGATATAAGATATGACCAGCAAGAGTTGTCGCGGAAATTCAGCATGAAAATAATAAATCGACGGGATATCATATTATTCAGCGTGCTGCTGGGTTTGGCATCGGCCAGTATCTCGGCTGAAATAGAAATATTCCCGGCACGCCCGATAAAACTATTGGTCGGTTTCGCTGCCGGTGGCAGTTCGGATACGGTTGCCAGAATCATGGCGCCGCGCCTGGCTGAATCCCTCAAGCAAACTGTCGTCATAGAAAACAAGAGCGGTGCCGGCGGCAATATAGCCTCGGACTTTCTGATCAAGGCGCCGGCCGATGGTTACACCATCATGCTCGGCACGGTCGGTTCATTGGCGGTCAACCAGCATCTCAACAAACTCAATTACGACCCGGTCACGGATACTGCGGCATTGTCGATGGCGGTCGTCTTCACCAACGTTCTGGTCGTCAATGCCAGCAGCGACATCCGCACGCTTGACGACTATATCAAGCAGGCCAGGCCCGCCAACACCAGGCTTTCCTTCGGTTCCTCGGGTATTGGTGGCAGCGGCCATCTGGCCGGGGAGTTACTCAAATCTGCCGCCGGGCTGTCGAACCAACATATCGCCTACCGCGGCGGCGCACCGGCCATGAACGATCTGCTGGGTGGCGTGCTGCCGGCGATTTTCTCCAGCCCCACCGACGCGCTGCAGCATATCCAGTCAGGCAAGATTCGCGCCATCGCCACCACTGGGGCGAAACGGCTCGAGGCCCTGCCGCAAGTACCGACGATTGCTGAATCGGGTTATCCCGGCTTTGATGCGACCAACTGGTATGCCTTTGTCGCCCCCTTGAAAACACCGCCCGAGGTAATCCGGAAATTGAACGCGGCAATCATCGCAGCCTTGACCGACCCGGCCGTGGTGGCGCAATTGCGCAAACTCGGCGTGGACCCGACGCCGTCAACGCCGGCCGAAGCGGCCCGGCATATTCGTACCGAGAGTGAAAAATGGGGAATTGTCGTGCGCAACGCAAAAATCAAGGCTGATTCATGAGTGCAACCATTGCTGAAAAAATTCTCGCCAGTCATGCCGGTGCGGAGAAAGTCCGGGCCGGTGACATCGTCATCGCCCGAGTCGACTTTGCCATGGTCCATGATGCCCGCGCACCGAATGCGATCCGCATCATCAAGCAGGCTGGCGCCACCCATTTGCCTTATGCGATGCAATCCGCCTGGGTGCTGGATCATTTCTCGCCGCCACCCACCGTCGAGGCCGCGCAAGGTCATTCAGACATGCGCCGCTTTGCTGAAGAACATGGCGCCAAGCTCTACGACATCGGCGACGGCATATGCCACCAGGTGATGCCCGAGGGTGGGCATCTGACCTGTGGCGATCTGATCGTCGGCACCGACACCCATTCGGTCACCTATGGCGCTTTCAATGCCTTCGGCACCGGCATCGAAGGCACCGACGTCAGCGCGATCCTCAGCACCGGCAAGATCTGGCTGCGCGTGCCGGAGTCGGTGCGGGTGAATCTGCAGGGACGTTTGCAGCCCGGCGTCTGGGCCAAGGACATCACGCTGTATATGCTCGGTCGCTTCGGCGCGGAAGGGCTCAACTATCGGGCGATCGAATATGTCGGTTCAGCTGTCAGTGCGATGGAAATCGATGACCGGATGACCCTGGCCAACCACGCGGCCGAGCTCGGCGCCAAGGCCGCGCTGCTGGAAGCCGACCACAAGACCATCGCCTGGCTGGCTGCACATGGCGCCAAGCCACCGCAAGTAGTGACTGCGGACGCCGACGCTGTTTATGCCGACCGGCTTGACATCGACGTCAGCAAGCTAGCGCCGCAAGTGGCCAGAAAGCATGCCGTCGACGATGTCGTCGCCGCCTCCGAAGTTGCCGGGCAGAAGATCAATTTCGCCTTGATCGGCACCTGTACCAACGGCCGGCTCGACGATATTCGCCAGGCGGCTGCGATCCTGAAAGGCCGCCATATCGCCAAAGGGGTGCGGATGATCATCACCCCGGCTTCACGGCAAATTTATCTGGCCGCAGCGCGCGAAGGCCTGCTCGAAGCTCTGACTGAGGCCGGCGCATCGGTGGAGGCGGCCGGTTGCGGCACCTGTGTGGGCATCACCAACCATCTGATTCCGGGTGACCGCGAAGTGGTGATCTCAAGCGCGAATCGCAACTTCAAAGGACGGCTGGGCAACCACGAAGCTGACATCTGGCTGGGCTCGGCCGCCACGGTCGCAGCCTCGGCCCTGACCGGGCAGATCACCGACCCAAGGACTGTGCCGGGTGGGCAATGGGAGGCAGCACATGGCTGATGCATTTGGAGTTTTTTCGGGGCCGGCTTTTCTGCTCGGCGACGATGTCAATACCGATCTGAATTGCTCCGGGAAATACCTGCCCGGCAAGGATCTTGACTTCATTGCAGCCCAGGCATTCGAGGCAGTTTCGCCGGGCTTTGCCAAGCGTTTCAGAAGCGGCGGCATCATCGTCGCGGGCAAGGATTTCGGCATCAACTCGTCGCGCGAACAGGCCGTGCATATCCTGCGCCGCATGGGCGTGGCAGCGATCGTCGCTCCGAGTTTCGGACGCCAGTTTTTTCGCAATGCCATCAACAACGGCCTGCCGGTACTTGAATGCGCTGTCGCGGGCATTGCCGAAGGCGAGCAGGTCGAGATCGACATCAATGCCCGGCGCTTGCATCTGCCAGCACAACAACTGAGCCGACAGCTCGCCAGCGTGCCGCGGGAAATCTGCGCGATTCTGGGTGAAGGCGGCCTGATGCCATTTCTGCAGAAATACCCCGACTGGAAATTGCCTGCATGAGCGCAGTCATTCCAACCCTCCCGCGCGCCACCGGCTTGCGCCTGGCTTTGCGCCATGGCCTGAAGGATGCCGGCAAGACCGGCCCGGCGCTGGTGGCTCCCGGGGTCTATGACGGATATGGCGCACGCATGGTGGCGCAAATGGGCTTTGCTGCGGTCTATATGACCGGCAACGGCGTGTCAGCCTGCTTGCTCGGCAAACCGGATGTCGGCCTGATCGATCTGTCGCTGATGTCGGGCCATGCCCGGCGCGTGGCTGCCTGCGTCGACCTGCCGCTGATCTGCGATGCCGACACCGGCTATGGCGGCATCGTCGGCGTACGCCGCACGGTCGAGGAATTCGAAGCAGCCGGGGTCGCGGCGATCCATATCGAAGACCAGTTGTCGCCCAAACGCTGCGGCCAGTTGCCCGGCGCGCGCATGGTGCTCGAGTTCGACGCAGCGGTGGCGAAGATTGCGGCGGCGGTTGCAGCACGCCAGGACCCTTCTTTCATGATCATCGCGCGCACCGACAGCGTCGGCTCGGCCGGTTTGGCCGAAGGCATCCGGCGCGCCAAAGCCTTTGAACAAGTCGGCGCCGATGCCGTTTTTGTCGAGCTCAAAGCACATCCCGGCATCCTCGACGACATCCGCTGCATCGCTGATGCCATCAAGATTCCCTGCATGGTCAATATCGATGCCGGCGGACCGCTGGCGCAACTGCAGACCGGCGATCTGCACCGGCATGGCATCGCGCTGGCGATCTACCCGGCGCTGCTGCGCAATGCGCTCGGATTTGCCATGCGCGAGGCCTTGACGCATCTGAAAACCGACGGCAATACGGCCGCCATGAAAACCCGCTCGCTGAGCGCGCAGGAATACAACGATTGCCTGGGCCTGCCCGAAGTCGAGGCCTGGGAAAACCGTTTTTCCGCAAATTTCGAATAGTTCAAGCCACCCCAAGAAGGGAGGACGAAGATGAAAAATGCCCTGCTCGCCGGCCTGACCATCAGCCTGATGACGGTAGTCAGTTGCGGCTGGGTCAATGCCGAGCAGATCGGCGAGGTCGACACCGTCTTCAAGCTGATCGGCCCCGACCACAAGATCGTCGTCGATGCCTATGACGACCCCAAAGTGGCCGGCATCTCCTGCTATGTCTCGCGCGCCAAGACCGGTGGCATCAAGGGCGCGCTCGGTCTGGCCGAAGACCGATCGGAGGCCTCAATCGCTTGCCGCCAGACCGGACCGATCAGCTTTGCCAAGCCATTGCCGCAGCAGGAAGAAGTCTTCAGCGAGCGCATCTCGCTGATTTTCAAGAAGCTGCGGATCGTCCGCATGGTCGATAGCAAGCGCAATACCCTGGTCTACCTGACCTATTCCGACCGGGTCATCGAAGGCTCGCCACAAAACAGCGTCACCGCGGTGGCGGTCGATCGGGCCACTCCGATCCCGATCAAATAGGCACAGCATGATGCATCAGCAGACCCCGGCTTTCATTGCCCCGATGGAATTTGCCGATGCCCCGGCGGCATTGGCCCATGCGCAGAAGATCTATGCCTCCAGCGTGGTCCATTTGCGCGCGGCCTTGCAACGCTTTGTTGCCGGCGAGAACATCAGCCCGGTACGCGCCTGCTACCCCTTCGTGCGTGTGCAGACCGAAACCGTGGCGCGCGCCGATTCGCGCCTGGCCTATGGCTTCGTCGCCGGCCCCGGCAGCTATGAAACAACGCTGACAAGGCCTGACCTGTTTGCCGACTATTACCGCCAGCAGTTCAACCTGCTGCTGGAAAACCATGGCGTAGCGCTGCAGATCGGCACCAGCAATCAGCCAATTCCGCTGCATTTCGCCCTCGGCGAGCGCGAACATATCGAAGGCTCATTGAGCCTCGAGCGCCGCCGCATGATGCATGACCTGTTCGACCTGCCCGACCTTGCCGCGATGGACGACAGCATCGCCAACGGCACCCATGAACCGGCGCCCGGCGCGCCCAGTCCGCTGGCCTTGTTCACCGCACCGCGCGTCGATTACTCGCTGCAGCGACTGCGCCATTACACCGGCACCTCGAACGAGCATTTCCAGAACTTCGTGCTGTTCACCAACTACCAGTTCTATATCGACGAGTTCGTCCGCCTCGGCCATGAGCTGATGCAGCATGCACCCGACCCACTGCATCCGCATGAGCTCGACGACTGCATCGGCTTTGTCGAACCGGGCAATCTTTTTACCTGCCGGGTCGGCTGCAGTTCCGAGACGCCTGCTGGCGCGGCCTTGCCGCGGCTGCCGCAAATGCCGGCCTACCATCTGCTGCGGCGCGACCGCAGCGGCATCACGATGGTCAATATCGGCGTTGGCCCGGCCAATGCCAAGACGATGACCGACCATATCGCCGTGCTGCGCCCGCATGCCTGGCTGATGCTCGGCCATTGCGCCGGGCTGCGCAAAAGCCAGCAGCTCGGCGACTATGTGCTCGCCCATGGCTATGTGCGCGAAGACCATGTGCTCGATGCCGATCTGCCCTTGTGGGTGCCGATTCCGCCACTGGCCGAAGTACAGCAGGCGCTTGAACAGGCGGTTGCCGATGTGACCCGGCTGGCGGGCTGGGATCTGAAGAAGATCCTGCGCACCGGCACCGTCGCTTCAACCGACAACCGCAACTGGGAATTGACGCCGCATGGCGGCCCGGAGCGCCGCTTCAGCCAGAGCCGGGCGATTGCGCTGGACATGGAAAGCGCCACGATCTCGGCCAATGGGTTCCGCTTCCGCGTGCCCTATGGAACCCTGCTCTGCGTCAGCGATAAGCCGCTGCACGGCGAGATCAAGTTGCCCGGCATGGCCGACCAGTTCTACCGCGGCCAGGTCGATCAGCATTTGCGCATCGGCCTGCGCGCCGTCGAGTTACTGCGCGCCGGTTCGCTGAGCCAGTTGCACAGCCGCAAACTGCGCGGTTTTGCCGAGGTCGCGTTCCAGTAAGCCCAAGGGTCAGCGCGGCTGTAGCGCGCCTGCAGGCCAAACTGCAGCAACACCTTCAAGGCTGCGCAAGATCAGCGCCAGCGCATGATCAAAGCCCTGCGCCGGGCCGAAATAGGGGTCGGGCAGATCCTGGCCCTCGAACCCAGGCACGAAATCGAGCAAAAGCCGTAATTTCGGCTGCGACTCGGGCGGACAGACCGCAAGCAGGTCCTGCAAATGCTGCGCCTCCATCACCAGGATCAGGTCGAAGGCCTCGAAATCGGCCTCCTCGACCCGGCGCGAACGCCATTTCTTCTCCAGCTTGTAGCCATGCCGCTGCAGCGCTGCGGCGGCTCTGGCATCCATCGGCTGGCCGCGCGGACCGGTGCGAATTCCAGCCGATTGCACCCGCAGTTCAGTGCCGAAGCGTGCCCTGAACAGGACTTCAGCCATTGGCGAGCGGCATTGGTTGGCGGTGCAGACGAACAGGATCGAAGGCATCGCGGGCAGATTCAGCGCGCCAGCTCGGCACGCATGGCGTCGATCACCGCCTTGTAATCGGGCTGGCCGAAGATCGCCGAACCGGCGACAAAGGTGTCGGCGCCGGCATCGGCAATCGAGCGGATGTTGTCGACCTTGACACCCCCATCGATTTCAAGCCGGATGTCGCGGCCGCTGGCCTCAATGAGGCGGCGCGCCTTTTCCAGCTTGCGCAAGGCGCTGGGCAAAAAGCTCTGGCCGCCAAAGCCCGGGTTGACGCTCATGATCAGCACCAGATCGACCTTGTCGATCACCCATTCGAGCACCTCGAGCGAGGTCGCCGGGTTGAACACCAGGCCGGCCTGCTTGCCTTCGGCCTTGATCAACTGCAGCGTTCGGTCGACATGCATCGACGCGTCGGGATGAAAGCTGACCAGGTCGGCGCCGGCCTTGGCAAAAGCCACCGCCAGGCTGTCGACCGGTTGCACCATCAGATGCACATCGATTGCGCAGGGCGTGCCGTCAGGCTTGACCGAATGGCGGCGCAAAGCCTCGCAGACCATCGGGCCGAAACTCAAATTCGGCACGTAATGGTTGTCCATCACGTCGAAGTGGATCCAGTCGGCGCCGGCTGCCAGGACATTGCGGACCTCGTCGCCAAGACGGGCAAAGTCGGCTGAGAGGATGCTTGGGGCAATGCGGTAGGTAGCGGTCATGGTCGGCGCAAGCTAAAGGGGTCAATTCTAGACAACCGACAATGCAGCCATGCAACGCTACCACTGCCATGCCGGCCGAGACATCTTCATCACCTCGGGATCTGCCAAGGAATTGGCACCCGGCGCGTTTGGCGTCTGTGCCATCGGCGGCGGCGCCGAGGGCTGGGGCGTCGTCCATGTCGGCCCCGAAGGCGATGTCGCCGACCTCGGTGGCGAGTATTACTTCGCCACCCATGAAGAGGCGCTGGCCTTCACCAAGGAACTGATCGAGTTGATGCAGGGCTGACGGCCCGCGCAGGCCGCCCTGCTTTATTGCGGCGCTGCCAATGCCCGGGCAATGCGCTGGCGTGGCACGGTCGTCTTGGGCACCTTGAAATCGAACCAGCTGCGCACATCCTCTTCCAGGCCGATGCCATGCATGAAGTTGTAAATGGCTTTTTTCAAGCCGACACCGAGCCGGTCATGGTCGACGCCGGTCGGGTCGATGTAGCCGACATCGTTCTGCGCGAATGACACCGGTGGCAGCGGCAGCAAGGTGACGCCGTAGTCTTCAGGATTCTTGCCGACCGGGGAGTGGACGGTGCAGGCGAAGCGATGGAAAAACCCGCTCTGGATGCAGCCTTGCTCGAACAACTGGCGCACATATTCGAGCGCATCGACGGTGTCCTGCACCGTCTGGGTCGGAAAGCCGTACATCAAGTAGGCATGAACGAGGATGCCGGCATCGGTGAATGCGCGCGTGACCCGGGCAACCTGCTCGACCGACACGCCTTTCTTCATCAGCTTCAACAGCCGGTCTGAAGCGACCTCGAGCCCGCCCGAGATCGCGATGCAGCCGCTGTCGGCGAGTTGCTGGCAAAGCTCGGGACTGAATGATTTTTCGAAGCGGATATTGCCCCACCAGGAAATCTCGACCTGCCGCGATTGCAACTCGGCCGCCAGGGCTTTCAAGGCTTTTGGCGGCGCGGCTTCGTCGACAAAGTGGAAGCCGGTCTGGCCGGTCTCGGCGACGATGGTCTGAATGCGGTCGACCAGTTCGGTCGCGGTCGTGCCCTCGTAACGCGAAATGTAGTCCAGCGACACATCGCAGAAGCTGCACTTCTTCCAATAGCAGCCCTGCGCCACGGTCAGCTTGTTCCAGCGCCCGTCGGACCAGAGCCGGTTCATCGGGTTGAGCATGTCGAGCAGCGACAGATACCGATCCAGCGGCAATCCATCCCAGGTCGGCGTGCCGACTTCCGAAAACGGCACATCGGGCTCGACGAAGTTGATGTATTTGACTGAACCCGCTTCGCGCACAAAGGT
>CANFIC010000037.1 GCA_947446685.1 Burkholderiales bacterium | reverse complement strand
GCATCGCCTCCGCCGGTGGCAAGCCGAAGCCTTCGATGGCCGAAAAGCTGAAAAAGATGGCTGATTGCCTCAAGATCGCGGCGGCCTGTCCCTGTGATAAGTCGCGGATTTCGGCAATCTTGAAATCTGCCAATGCGCCGCGGAAGCGCAGGATATTGAACACCTGCCCGGCCTCTTCATGATGCCGGCGCGACATGAAAGCAATCTGCCGTTGCTTGGTTTCGGGATGAAATAGCACAGGGTCAACGCTGCCCCGAATCCGCAGCACCAGCTGATTCGGGAAGGCATGACGGAGGTAGGCGGCGCTGTCCTCCGAGACGGTGATGACCGCCACCACGTCGGGGCTGTGATACGGCGTTTCGGGTTCAAGCGGATCGATCGGGTAATTGCGAAAGGTGTTGTAGCAATTCTGATTGAAGATGACCTTGCGGATTCCGGGGCCGGTGCGCGCCATATATGGCCCGGCGACTTCGGGCACGACGACGAAATCATTCGCTCCGGGGCGAACGTTTTCTCCATACAAGATCCTTGTCTGGTTGTTGAACCAATTGCAGCGAAAGCCAGCCTGCGTATGCACGATCGCGGCCGGAAATCCATTGCGGTTCAGGACATCCACCTGCAAGTACATCTTCTGGATGCCGCCGCTGGGCGGGACGAAATCGGGGCAATAGAAATAGATCATTTACGCTGCAAGCGAGCCCTGTTGTTTTTCATTCCTGTCGGGCAGGAATTTTTTTCTGCCATCGTTGCGATCGAGAATATCGTCGAATCCAGTCTAAGGTATTTCGTTGACAGCGACTTTTCCGGGGCCGGGATTCTCTTGTTGAAGGTCTGGGCTTTGCCGGCTCGATGCAGAACGCCTCCAAGTCCAAGGGCATCCATGGAAATCTGGATTGCTAAACAGTCCGGCTTGGCTTATGTTCTGGAGCCCTAAAACCGCAAATCCAGGAAACAACATGTCATTGCGTATCAACGACCTTGCACCTAATTTCACGGCACAGACCACGCATGGCGTGATCGATTTCCACCAGTGGATCGGTGACCATTGGGCGGTGCTGTTTTCGCATCCGAAGGATTTCACACCGGTCTGCACGACCGAACTCGGCTATATGGCCAAGATCGAGCCCGAGTTCACAAGGCGCAATACCAAGCTGATCGGCCTGTCGATCGACCCGGTTGAAAACCACAGCAAATGGGCGGCCGACATCGAGGAAACGCAGGGCGCTGCGGTCAAGTACCCGATGATCGGTGATACCGACCTGGCAGTCGCCAAGGCCTACAACATGCTGCCCGCTGGCGAGTCGGGCGATGCCTCGGGACGCACGGCCGCCACCAATGCGACCGTGCGTTCGGTATTCATCATCGGACCCGACAAGAAGATCAAGCTGATGATGACCTACCCGATGACCACCGGGCGCAATTTCGATGAAATCCTGCGCGTGCTGGATTCGATGCAGCTGACCTCGAAATACAAGGTCGCCACCCCGGTCAACTGGAAGAATGGCCAGGATGTGATCATTGCCGGTTCAGTCAGTGACCAGGATGCGCAGGCGCTATTCCCCGAAGGCTGGCATGCGCCCAAGCCTTATCTGCGGATCGTCAAGCAGCCCGGCTGAAGTGAAAGCGGCGTGGAAAACCACGCCGCCGTTCGGATCAACCGGTAAATTGCCAGGTCAGCAACCTGCAGCGCATTTGCCAGCTTCGTCAAATTCCATCGTCTTTCCGCTGAGCGGGACATGTACCGGCACCGTGACGGCTTTGGTGAAAGCCTCGGTCTTGGTGCCAGGCAGAACCTTGCCCCCACTGGTCGCGACTTCATTGGCGTGTGAAGCGATCACCGCGGCGGGCTTGACCAATTCGTTGATCACATAAGCGGCTTCTTTGGGCCCGGTGGTGAAACCGTCGCCGATATTCATCACCACCAACTTGGCCTTGTAATGGCCGCGGATGACCTTCTCTTGCTCGGACGTGATGCCGGTGTCACCCGATAGATAGGTGACCAGGCCGTTGCTGAAGGTCAGCACATAGCCGGTAGCTTCGCCGACATAACCGGCGATGCCTGCCTCGCTCATATGCTTGCCCAACTCGCCGCCGATGTAGTCGGGGTCAAGGCCGTTGCTGTGTACTGCGGTCACCGTTGCGATCCTGACGCCGCCGACCATGACGCTGCCGCCGAAGCGCGCGAGGATCGAATTTTTCGGGTCACCACCATTGGCTTTGAGCTTGCCGGCGAAGAAGGGCGGCATTTCGCTGCCGGTGACGATCTTGGCCTTCTTGGCCAGCGCAATGTTGACCGCGTTCGAATTGGGAATTGCCGACACCGACATATCGGGGCTGGCGCAGCTGCCCGAGTTCGGCGCCTTGTTGTGCGCATTGCCCAAGTGGTCGCCGTGCATATGGGTGACCAGGATGATGTCGATCTTGCCCAGTCGCGGATCGGTCGCACCGGCCACCGTGCGGCCTGGGTCATAGAGAATTCTTGTGCCGTTCGGATCTTCGAAGACCAACGCCCGGTCCTGCGGACAGAACTCTCCTTCCTGCCCGCCGAGTGGCGTCACCTTGACATTCGCCGCCATCGCCGGCAGCGCCAGCAGCGCCGCGATGCAAGTCAGGGTTGCGGCCCGAATCATTGAATTCATTCCCACGCGTTTGCTCCTGAAGTTATTTTGAAAACTATTTACTTGTCAAACGGTAACATGGTTTTTTGCCGGTTTCTACGCATTTACCGAGGTATTTCGTCCGGAAACGCAGACCCGTTTGACCTTGCTGGCGGGGCGATCGAATGCGGCCCCTGGCAGACAGTCGCCATGAGGCCGCAGATTCACAAGCGCAATGACAGATCCACTGCTCATGCGCAGGACGCACACAGCGGCTTCAGCTTCAGCTTCTGCTGCGGCGCCTTGCAACATAGCCCAGGCCGGCCAAGCCGGCCAGCATCAAGGCGTAACTGCCGGGTTCCGGCACTGCAGTCACCTCTGTCTTCATCGTGTACGAGAAGCCATCGCCACCGCCAGAACCGGTGAAACCGAGGTGCAAGTCCAGCACCGTGTAGCTGGTCGCCGCAGGTAGGTAAAGGGTATAGATCGTCGATGCGAAAGCACCCGAACCGCCTGCCGCACCTGTAAAGCCGGTGCCACCGAAGACCAGCGGCGTACCATTCAAAGACCCGGCGGCAAGGCTGGGTGTGGGTGCAATAGTCGGCGTCACTGAGCAACCATCTGTTCCTGCATCAGTACAGGTTCCTGCAACGGTCAGTTTCAAAACCACCGGCCCGGGCGTCGTCACGATTGGCGTGAGAAAGCTCAAGATAAACGTTGAAGGCGTTCCGAAATCGAGCAATCCGACGGCTGACGTTATCGACGGATCGGGATTCATCTGTGAGCCGATGCTAAATTCGCAGTTGCCGTTTGTGCAGTTGCTTGTGTAGTCGATCTGGGATAACTTTTCGCCCGGGTTTTGTGTGGCACCGACCCACCATTCTTTGCCATCCTGATTGATTGAGACTCCTGCGCTGATAGCAACGACAGCAAAACTCGGCGCTGCCGCCGCCAGCATGCTGGCGCCGTAGAGCACCGTCAGTATTGAACGTTTCATCATTTGACTCCTTCGAAGATTGAGACCATTTGGAGAAGAAATCGCCTGAATCGCCACCTTGATCAAGCCGCTCCGCAGCGACTCAACGAGGATTGGTTTCGGTTGCTGACGACCGGAAAAAATGTAGGGTGACGCACATTGACGGTCAACTGCGACCCTAGGGGCAGGAAGCGGCACTAGGGGGACAAACCAAGAGCCCGCCGAGCCCCGGCTGTGATCGGTGTCGAAGGTGGCCGTTTTCCGGTTCGACTTAGGGCTGATGCTCTGCATAACTCAACGCGACAGGCGGTCGGGCGGATCCTCAATACCACTTGGCACTGCAGCGCTGCCAGCGAATCAACTGGCGCCATCACGCTCGCTGCGGGAGCACTGCACAATCAACGCCTGCAAACCTGCCATCCGCCGAATGAAGGTAAAGATGAACCTAGAACTGCATGATTTGAGCGCCGTCGAATTGCTCGCGGCTTATCGCGGCAAGG
This sequence comes from Burkholderiales bacterium, assembly GCA_947446685.1. Taxonomy (GTDB): domain Bacteria; phylum Pseudomonadota; class Gammaproteobacteria; order Burkholderiales; family Burkholderiaceae_C; genus Paucibacter_A. The sequence continues at coordinate 13,978 of CANFIC010000037.1, read as the reverse complement.
ACTTGTCGCCGGTCGAGGTGATGCAGTCGGTGCTGGCTCATATCGAACGCTGGGAGCCGCATCTGCAGGCGCTTTATGCCTTTGATCCGGAGTCGGCGCTGGCGCAGGCCCGCTTGTCGGAAGCGCGCTGGCAGCGCGGCGAGGCGCTGGCGCTGGATGGCGTACCGGCGACGCTGAAGGAAAACATCGCCACCCGCGGCACGCCGATGCCGCTGGGCACGGCGGCGAGTCTGCTGACTCCGGCGCCCGAAGACGCGCCGCCGGCGGCCAGGATGCGCGAGGCCGGGGCGCTGCTGCTGGCCAAGACGACGATGCCTGATTACGGCATGCTCAGCTCGGGCTTGTCGAGCTTCCACCCGCTGACCCGTAATCCCTGGGACCTGAGCAAGAACCCGGGCGGCTCAAGCGCTGGCGCGGCGGCGGCCGTGGCGGCCGGCTACGGGCCTTTGCATGTGGGCACCGACATCGGCGGTTCGCTGCGGTTGCCGGCGGCCTGGTGCGGCATTTTTACCTTGAAGCCGAGCCTGGGCCGGATCCCGATCAAGCCGGCTTTTGCCGGCCGGGTGGCCGGGCCGATGACGCGCACGGTGGCCGATGCGGCGCTGATGATGGCAACGCTAAGCCGCCCTGATTGGCGCGACGCGACCAGCTTGCCGGTGCAGGACATCGACTGGATGCAGCTGGACAGCGACCCCGCCGGGCTGAGGATCGGCTTGATGCTCGATGCCGGCTGGGGCATGGCGGTCGAGCCTGAAACTGCCGCTGCGGTGCAGGCTGCCGCCAGGCTGTTCGAGCAGGCTGGTGCCCGGGTCGAGCCGCTGGCGGGCTGCAGCACCAGGGCGATGATCGACGGCCTGGACCGCTTCTGGCGCATGCGCTCATGGCTCGATTACGCCGCGCTGCCGCCCGAACGCCAGGCCAAGCTGCTGCCCTATATCCGCGACTGGATCAGCAGCGCTGCACAACTGGGTAGCGCCGAGCTGTTCAATGGCTATAGCCAGATGGCAGCGCTGCGCGAGTCTGCGGTTGCTGCCTGCCAGCCTTTTGACTATGTGCTGTCGCCGGTCAGCCCGGTGCCAGCTTATGCGGCTGAATGGGCCAGCCCCTTGAACGACCCGCAGCGGCCGTTCGAACATATCGCCTTCACCCTGCCCTACAACATGAGCGAGCAACCTGCCGCCAGCATCAATTGCGGCCAGACCCAAGCCGGGCTGCCGATCGGCCTGCAGATCATCGGCAAGCGCTTCGATGACCTCGGGGTGCTGCGGCTGGCGCGAGCCTTCGAACAATTGCGCGGGCCTCAGCCGGCTTGGCCACAACCACCGGGAATTTGACGCCTTACGGCTTGCGCAATTCCCTTGGTACTGGCGCTGTTAAGTGCAGGACTCGCCGCGCCCGAGTCGGCCCTTCGACAGGCTCAGGGCGAACGGGGGGCTTTTGGAAGATTTTGCGTCGATCTTTATTTCAGATCGCCGGCCAGCGAGGCCAGGGTTTCGGGCTTGATCTCGACATGGGCCGGGTAATGGGTATGGTCGCAGCCGATCTTGACGCCGGCGCCGGCCTTGACCGCGGCGCACATCGGCGGCGTCAGTTCGAAGCGGACGAAATGCACGGCTGAAGTCTTCTCGTCGTTCTCGCGGTCCATGTCTTCGTCGGCGATCGCGTAGACCCGGGCCATGCCTTCGACTTCGATGAACAAGCGGTCTTCGACACCGATCAGGCGCGCGAGCTCGCGCTTGCGCTCGTTGACATCGGGGTATTCGATCAGCATCGTCGCTTTCCAGTTGCGGCCTTCCGGCAACAAGGGCGCATAGGCTTCGATTTCCTGCTGGATGCCTTCTTCCTCGAAGATCTTCTCGATCCGCAGCATTTCCTGGATCTGGTAGCGGATCGTCATCTCGCTTTCAAACTGCAGGTTCAGATGCTCGCCCAACTGCACCGAACGCAGCTTGCGGTGCGCCATCACATCGGCCTTGTGCGCCTTGCGGTATTTGCTGTAAGCCTCGAGGCTCATCAGGCTGTCAATGCTGATCGTTCCGGTCATTTGCATCATTTTTCCAATTTCGTTGCGGCTATTTGATCCCGTAGGCTTCGCGGATCAAGGTAAGCGGATGCTTTTGCGGCACTTCACCATGCTGGTTGACTTCGAAGCCCTGGGCGATATGGTGGCCGCCAAGCGGGCAGTCGGAGCTGATCACATCGGGCAGGCCGCCGTCCTTGTGATTGGCCATCGCCTTGAACAGCGGTTTGCCGATCTTCAGCGCCTGCTGGTGGGTCGCTTTCTTGACGCCGAATGTGCCGGCATGGCCCGAGCAGCGCTCATGCGTTTGCACGCTGGTGCCGGGCACCATCTTGAGCATTTCCTCGGTCTTCTTGCCGATGTTCTGCACCCGGCCATGGCAAGGGATCTGGTAGCTGATCTTGCCCAGGGCGACCGGGAATTCAGTCTTCAGCAGGCCGTCGCGCTTGCGCGCCATGAAGTATTCGAACGGGTCCCACATCGCATCACGCACCAGTTCGACATCAGCCTCGCCCGGGTACATCAGCGGAATCTCCTGCTTGAACATCAGAGTGCAGCTCGGCACCGCGCTGAGGATCGCAAAGCCGTCTTTCGCATATTTCGCCAGCACCGGGATATTGGCCTGCTTGCTGGCCTCGACCGACTCGAGATCACCTAGTTCGAGCTTGGGCATGCCGCAGCATTTTTCCTTCTCGACCAGCACATAGGGCACCTGGTTATGGTCGAGCAGTTTGAGCAGATCGAGGCCGATGCCGGGTTCGTTGTAATTGACATAGCAGGTGGCATAGATCGCCACTTTGCCCGGTGTCTTGACGCCGTCGATCACCTTGTGCGGCACGCTTTCAGGCGCGGCCGAGCGGAATTTTTTCGTCGCCAAGGCAGGCAACCAGGCGTCTTTGTCGACGCCCAGCGCGTCTTCCATCAGGCCGCGCACGACGGCGGTCTTGTTCGCCGCATTGACCGCTTGCACGACGATCGGGATACCGGCGAACTGACCATGCAGATCGGTCGAAGCCAGCAGCTTTTCGCCCAGGCCGACTTCGCCCTTCTTGAACTTGATCGCCTTGGCGCGCAGCATCAGATGCGGGAAGTCGACATTCCACTCATGCGGCGGCACATAAGGGCATTTGGTCATGTAGCAGAGGTCGCACATGAAGCATTGATCGACGACTTTCCAGTAGTCTTTCTTGTCGACGCCGTCGACCTCCATCGTCTTGCTCTCGTCGACCAGATCGAACAGGGTCGGGAACGAGCCGCAGAGGCTGACGCAGCGGCGGCAGCCATGACAGATGTCGAATACCCGCTCCATTTCGTCGAGAGTCGAGGCCTCGTTGTAATAGTCGGGGCCTTTCCAGTCGATCGCGTGGCGCGTGGGCGCCTCCAGATTGCCTTCGCGTGCCATTGCTTCTCCGCTGATTCAGGGTTCAGGCAAGGCGCCGCTAGCGGCTTGCCTGAACCGGCCATAGGTCATGGCCAGATCGTCATGCGGCGGGTTGCCGCAAGCCGGGGTCGATCAGTCGACCAGTTCGTTCAAAGCCTTGGCGTAGCGGTTCGCATGGCTGCGCTCTGCCTTGGCCAGGGTCTCGAACCAGTCAGCGATCTCGTCATGACCTTCGTCGCGTGCCGTCTTGGCCATGCCGGGGTACATGTCGGTGTACTCGTGGGTCTCGCCAGCCACTGCGGCCTTGAGGTTGTCACGGGTCGGGCCGATCGGCAAGCCGGTCGCCGGGTCGCCGCATTGCTCGAGCCACTCGAGGTGGCCGTGCGCATGGCCGGTCTCACCTTCGGCGGTGGACCTGAACAGCGCTGCAACGTCGTTCTGGCCTTCAATGTCGGCCTTGTTCGCGAAGTACAGATAGCGGCGGTTGGCCTGTGATTCGCCTGCAAAGGCGGCTTTCAGGTTGTCTTCCGTCTTGGAGCCTTTGAGTGCTGCCATGGGTTTCTCCTACATGAGTTGGGAATGGAACGGATCTTCCTTGAACACAGCCGTGGCCAAAGACCCAACAGGGTAGCGCGACGAACAGCATTCGTCTAATTGGCTCGATCAATGTCGCCGATATAGCCTGCCTATCGGGCAGCCTGATCGGCTGGCGCTGGTGTCACACCCCCGAAGGTGGGAGGGCCCGGGCAATCACCCCCACCGGCCACCCCTCAGGGCGATGGTGGCGATTGCGCCTGAAGCCGACCATCAAGGCATCGATTCAACCCATCCCATTGAAACCGGAGCCCGCCATGCAAGCCCAGATGATCAGCGCAACGAATGCCACCGCAGCAGCACATGCCACAGCCCACACAGGCAAGCCAGAGGGCGCCGGCTGCGGCTGGTTTGAATCGAGCTATGAGCTGAACCAGGGGCTCGAAGTCACCGAAGGACTCGACGCCAGCTTGTTCCAGTTGTGGGCGCGCCCGCAGTCGACTGGGATTGCGCATTGAGCCTGGCTGCGCGACTGGAGCGACCGGCATGGCGCTCAAGCCTGTTGCTGACCTGAATGACCAGGATCCCTGGGTCTTACTTCGTGACGAGCACGCCGGCTTTGACTGACCCTGGCTTGTCGTTCGAAGCAACTTCCGCTTTGTCCGCAAAGCCGTAATAAGGCCGTTCGCCACAGTTCAGGCAAACCGCAGCCACTTCTACAGGCGCTTGCGCCTGTGGGGTGCTTGAACAACCCGCTGCCAGAGCGCAGAGCGCGGCAAGAATCCATGTCTTTGATGCTTGAGTCACGTAAAATCTCTTGTAAAACACCACTTTATCAAATTATTTTAGAATAAATTGCATTTTACGTGTTTTATCAAAATATAGAGATGATTACGCCTATATTCATCAATTCTCATCATTGAACGTCAAGAGCGAGGCCCGGTCGGCGTTGGCGACAGAGCCATCAGCCAAGCTTCAATCAGACGGATTAGCCTGCTTGGTCGCAACGATGACCTGGAAGTTGCCGAAAAACAGCTTGCGGCGCTCGCAAGTGATGCCGCTGATGGCCTGCAATTGCAGCAGCGGGTCATGGGTGTTCCAGAGCGCGAGCCCGAGCGGCTCGAAGACCTTGAAATAAGTCCAGCTCAGCGCCCGCAGCACCCAGGGATCAGGCCGGTGAAACTCGGCCAGGAAGAGCTTGCCGCCGGGCTCCAGCACCCGGCAAGCCTCTTGCAGCACCACGCCCTTGAGCTCATGCGGCAGTTCGTGCAGGAGGAAGAACAACACATTGGCGCGCACCGATTGGTCGGGCAGGCCGACCCGGCTGGCATCCTGCAGCAGGAACTCGACCTGCTCGGGATAAGCGGTCAGCTTGGACTTGGCGTGCACCAATTCGTTGTTGATGATGTCGACCACCTGCACCTTGGCTGCGCCGGTTGCCAGCGCGGCGTCGACGACCAAGGGCATCACATTGCCAAACGCGCATGAGGTGATCAAGACATTTTTGTCCTGCAGGTCCATCTGCTTCATGCCAGCGGTGATCATTGCCACCAGGCGGTCGTACTGGAACAACAGGATCGCCGCGATGATCGGCTGGAAATCGACCAGCCTGATCAAGCGCATGTTGGAATAGATCGGATAGACATGGGCATCGGGGTCGCTTGCTCCGGCCATCACGCTGCGCAGCAGCAGCGCACCCCGCGTCACCGTGAAGAAGAACAAGGCAGTCCCCGCAAGTACGAGGATGACTATGAAGGTGAAGTTGAAAATCCAGGCAGGCACAGAATTCCTTTCGGGTTCATGACGACGCGCCGAACATGCGCTTGTTGGTTGCGAACCGATCTTGATTGACTCACAGGGGTAGGGCCTGCACCTTGTCATTAGTCAATTCGGGGGAAACGCGCCAAGTCTTTGCCGAGCTTGCGGGCCGGTTCGTCCCGCCTTGCATTGCCCCTTGTCCTGCTCGCGCACCATGCTGTAATCGCGCCTTGAATCCCTCATCGAACAACTTCCTGCAGCGCTGGTTGCCGGCCATGACCTCGGTCGACCGCGCCGAGCGCCTGCGCGCCTGTGTTGGCGCCTTGCTCGGCATCCTGCTGACCAGCTGGCTCAGTGCCAAACTCGGCGGGCATCAAGCGGCATCGGTCTGGCTGATCGCGCCGATGGGCGCGTCTGCGGTCTTGCTGTTTGCCTTGCCGGCGAGCCCCTTGGCCCAGCCCTGGGCCTTCGTCGGCAGCAACCTCAGCGCAGCGCTGATCGGCATCAGCTGCGCCAAGTGGTTCGCTTCGCCCGCCACCGCTGCCGCAATAGCGATTTGCCTGAGCATCGCCGCGATGTATGGGCTGCGCTGCCTGCATCCGCCCGGCGGCGCAGTGGCGGTCTTGACGGCGCTCGGCGGGCCTGAAATCGACGCCGCCGGCTTTGGCTTCATACTGGCGCCGGTGGCCCTGAATACGCTGCTGCTGCTACTGTTGGCGATCGCCTACAACAACCTGACCGGGCGCCGCTACCCACATAATCAGCGCAACGAGATCAAGCATGTGCACCAGACCACCGACCTGCCGCCGACATCCAGGCTTGGCTTCACGGCGGGCGACCTGCAGGCCGCGCTGAAGAACTACAACCAGGTGCTCGACGTCAGTGTCGACGACCTTGACGCCTTGTTCCGCCAGACCGAAATGCAATCGTTCCGGCGCCGCTTCGGCAACAGTACCTGCGCCGACATCATGTCCAAGGACATCCTGGTGGTCGAGTTCGCGACCGAGTTGGCCCAGGCCTGGCATTTGATGCTCAAACACAATATCCAGGCCTTGCCCGTCATCGACCGCAAGCGCCGGATCCTGGGCATCGTCACGCGGACTGATTTTCTGCGCCACGCCGATCTGCGCGATCACGCCAAGCTCGGCACCCGACTGAAGGATTTCCTGCGCCGCAACGACAAGTCGCATTCGGACCGGCATGAAGTCGTCGGGCAGATCATGAGCGCGCCGGTCAAGACCGCCAGTGCCAGCATGCCGATCGTCGAACTGGTGCCGATCATGTCGGACAAGGGCGTGCATCAGATGCCGATCGTCGATGCAGAACTGCGCCTGGTCGGCATGGTCACCCAGACCGATCTGGTGGCCGCTTTGTATGAAATCAGCCTGTCAAGCCTGACCGAGACCTCAGCCTGAAAACACCCCGGCGTGCTTGCTGATGGCCGGCTGGGGAATCGTCAATTGGCTCAAATTTTCCCAGGCCAACGGCGGCCCATTCGGCGCCAGTCAAGCGCGGCCTTGAGCAGCAGGGCGGCAAACAGCAACAGCGCAGCGGCATTCAAGCAAGCGCCGGCAAAGCGTAATTGCGGCTGACTGATGCCACCGATCAGTCGCAACAACAACGATCCTTGCAACAGCCACAGCGGCAGATAAAACCTGTCGCTGAAAACGATACTGATGCGCGCCAAGGCCGGCAGGATCACCGGCGCATGGCTGAACAACAGGTTGACGATGAAGCCCAGGCCCAGCGCATGCAGCGCCAGGTCGCGCCCCGGGCAACCCAGCGCCATGCCCACCCAGGCCAGCCCGGCCACCCCCAGCCAGACATAGCCGCTGGCGCAACAAATCCGGATATAGCGGCTCAGGCCATGGGCGAGCGGCTTGCGGCTGAAGATGTCGAACCACCCGAGCCAAACTGCCAGCGCAGCCAAGGCGATGCCGAAGATCAGCGCCGCGTTGCGGGGGGCGAATGGCATCAATGCCGCGCCAAACAGCAAGCTGGCAGCGATCATCGACAAGGACCGACCTGCCAGCGGCTGATGGCGCAGCAGCGCCGTCATCTCCAGGCGCTCGCCGACGATCGTCAGCACCGGAAAGGCAAACCACCAGGGCAGCAGCAAGGCGCTATCGGCGCCGGCCGAGAACAGCAGATTGCCGATCAGCCAGGCCAGCGCGCCGGCCAGCAGCGCCGCCTTGCTATAGCTCGCCTGGCGCCGCATGACCCAGGCATTTGCCAGGGCATGCAACAGCGCGGCCAGCAGCATGCAGCAGGCGGCGGCCTTGCTGGCGCCACCGAGCAGACAAAGCCCGCCAAGCCCGGAGAGCAAGGGTGCGGCATGGGCCCATGGCTGCTTGACCCAGACAGCGCGCTTGGCTGCAATCACCGTGCCGAGAAACCCCGACAACATCAGCGCCGCATGGGCTGCTTCGGCATTCACCCCCAGACTGCTGTCGCGCAGCGCGGCCCAACTCAGACCCGCCCGCAGCAGACCGCCGACGATGGCAGCCCACAGCGCAATGCCGATCAGCAATGCCAGAATCAGCCGGAAGGCCGTTATACGCAGCGCAGTGCTGGGCGCAGCCTTACCCAGATTCACGCGCCGCCGCAAGCCCCGCAGCATTGGCGTTGCGGCAGGGCCATTTTGGTGATGCGGACATGCCAACGCAGCGGCCCCGTCTCGAGGTATTCCCAGCTGAACTGACCCGCCAGCAAACCTTCGAATTGGCGCAGCAAGGGCAGCGGATCATGGTCCACCCACAGCGCCATGGCCTGCCCTTCCGGCAACTTGCGGAAGGTCGAAAAAATCAGCGGATGACGCTCTTGCGGAGCGATGCTGGGGACGTCGATTGTGGGGATTGAAGCAGTGGTCGGCATGGGAATCCATTCGTCAAGAAAGAAGCAACTGAAAGGCAAATAGCGGCGCGATGCTATGCAAACGCTCAGCGCGGGCAATTGCTTCATGTCAAGCTCGGGCCGTTCAGCGACTGCGCTGATTTCGCGCGCCCAGTCATCGGCGCCGGCATGACCTAACGCAAACCGCGCGGCGGCCGATCTGGTCAGACTGGCGCCCACTCCAACGAGACGATCTGGCCGCCCCCGCCAGCCACCAGCCATGACGGTTTCCTACGCCCGCAAGCCCCAACTGGTCTGCCCCGCCGGATCGCTGCGCGCCCTGCAACTGGCGGTCAATGCCGGTGCCGATGCGGTCTATATGGGCTTGAAGGATGCGACCAATGCGCGCAATTTCGCCGGCCTGAACTTCGACCTCGAACAGGCCAGGGAAGGTGTCGCCCATGCCCATGCCAAAGGGGCGCAGGTACTGATGGCGTTGAACACCTTCGCGCGCGCCCAGGAACCCGAACGCTGGTGGCGGGCGGTCGACCTGGCTGTCGAGATGGGCGCCGATGCGCTGATCTGCGCCGACACCGCCGTGATGGCCTACGCCTGCCGCGAACACCCGCAGTTGCGGCTGCACCTGAGCGTGCAGGCCTCAGCGACCAGTTATGAAGCGATCGAGTTTTACCGCGAGCATTACGGCATCCAGCGCGCCGTGCTGCCGCGCGTGCTGATGCTCTCGCATGTCGGCCATGTGCTGCGCAACAGTTCGGTGGAAATCGAGGTCTTCGGCTTTGGCAGCCTCTGCGTGATGGTCGAAGGGCGCTGCGCCCTGTCTTCCTATGTCACCGGGCAATCGCCGAACAACGCCGGTGTCTGCTCGCCGCCCTCAGCCGTGCGCTGGGTCGACAAGGCCGGCGCCGTGCAGGTGCGGCTGGGTGAAGTGCTGATCGACGAGTTCGGCCCGACCGAGCCGCGCGGTTACCCGACGCTGTGCAAAGGCCGCTTTGCCGTCGATGGCGTGCGCGACTATGCGCTGGAAGATCCGACCAGCTTGAACAGCATGGCCTTGTTGCCCGAGCTGATGGCGATGGGCATTGCCGCGATCAAGATTGAAGGCCGCCAGCGCAGCGCCGCCTATGTTGAACAGGTGACTCGCGTCTGGCGCGCTGCCATCGATGCCTGTTTTGCGGCCGGCAGCGGCCAGGGCGGGCGCTTTGCGGTCCAGCCGCAATGGGCGGCGACATTGGCCGAGCATGCCGAGGGCCAGCAGGTCACGCTTGGCGCTTACAGCCGGCCCTGGAGATGAGCATGCATCGACGCCTGGCCTTGACCGTCGGCCCGCTGCAATACCACTGGTCGCGCAACGATGTCACCGCCTTTTACGCCAGCATGGCCGACAGCGCCGCCGACTGCATGGTGCTCGGCGAAGTGGTCTGCGCACGCCGGCGTGAACTGAAGCTGGCCGACTGGCTGGCATTGGCTGGCGAGCTGCGTCAGGCCGGCAAGGAAGTGGTGCTGGCCACCCAGACCTTGATCGAGTCGGAAGCCGATCTGCGCTTGCTGCGCAGCCAAGCCGAACAGCATGAATTCCTGGTCGAGGCCAACGATGCTTCAGCCTTGCAGCTATTGCAGGGCCGGCCTTTTGTGCTGTCGCCGCATATCAACATCTACAGCCAATCGGCGTTGCAACAGCATGCCGCACTGGGCGCGACGCGCTGGGTGCCGCCGCTCGAGCTGGACCTGGCGACGGTGGCCCTCATCAACCCGCCATCGGCGCCGGTCTGCAACCCGCAGGGCCAGGCTTTGGAGACCGAGGTATTCGCCTTCGGACGCATGCCGCTGGCATTTTCGGCACGCTGCTTCACCGCTCGCCACCACCATCTGAACAAGGACGAATGCCAGTACCGCTGCCTGGACGATCCCGATGGTCTGGTGCTGCGCTCGACCGAAGGCCAGGACTTTCTGGTCCTCAACGGCACCCAGACCCAATCGGCCGGCATCCATTGCCTGCTCGGGCAGGCGCCGGCCTTGAGCGCGGCCGGGGTGCAGCGGCTGCGCCTGTCGCCCTGCTCGCGCAGCTTTGCCGAGGTGGTTTACCAATTCGAGCAGGTCTTCAACCAGGGACAGGACGCCGAGTCCGGCCTCGACGCCTTGCGTGCCTTGCATTTGCCGGGCCCGCTGGTCAATGGTTATGCATTGAACCAGGCCGGCATGGTCTGGCAAGACTGAAGAGGAATTTCGAAATGGCCCAGAACCAGAGTTTTGCCCTGCCGTCGCTGCCTGTCCCCCTGCTCAATTTCGTCCGCCGCCTGCCTTGGCAGCCGCCGAGTCTGTTGCTGGCCCTGGCCCTGCAACGCCTGCTCTGGCCCCGCTTGCGCGAATCACAGCGGCAGGAACTGGCCAACGCGGTGGTGGCGATCGAAGTCGAAGACCTGGGTCTGCGCTGCCGCGTATGGCTGACCGAGCGCGGCTTTGCCGTGGCGCCTGCAGCGCTGGCGCCACGCGTCAGCATCCGCGCCAGCAGCGCCTCCTACCTGCGCCTTTTGAAAGGCCAGGAAGATCCGGATCGCTTGTTTTTCGAACGCGCCCTGGTGCTCGAAGGCGATACCGAATACGGCCTGCTGCTGAAAAACACGCTGGATGCGCTGGGGCCGATCCTGGTCTGGCCGCAGCGCAGCTGACACTGCCCGATCTCAATCGCCGGTCTGATCACAGGCCTACACTCGCACCCATGCGCTTCCCCCGCCTTCATGTTCGCTGGCTTGCCGGCTGCCTGACCCTGACCTTGCTGTTCATGCAACTGGTCACTGCGGCTTACGCCTGCCCTGCCAGCGGCGCAGCGGCGCCGGTCGCGATGGCCGAGATGCCCGGATGCGATGGCAGCCATATGGCAGCGGCCAGCGTCGATCCGGCGCAGCCCCAGCTGTGCAAAGCCCATTGCCAGCAAGGCAGCCAGACCGCCAGCCCGGCAGTTGCAGCCGATCTGCCCTGGGTGCCGATGTTGCTGGCCGTGCTCGACTGGACGCCTGCAATGCACCTGCCCAAGCAGGCGCTGATGCCGGCTTTCGGGATCGCTGCCGGCGCTGCACCACCAGGCGCGCCGCCGCTCTACCTGTCCCTGCAAGTCCTGCGCAACTAGCCCCTCGCGTGATCCACCCGGCCAGCCCGTTGCGGGTCTGGCGGCTTGAGCGATTCACGTTGAGAAGGACATCTGCAATGCAACACCCACAACTGCGCGCCGGCATCATGCTGGCCTTGCTCACCCTGCCCTTGCTGGCCAGCGCCGCATTGAGCTACGAGACGGTCAGACAACTGGCGCTGGACCAGGCGCCGGCGCTGCTGGCGCAAAAGAGCGCCCTGGCCGGCGCCGAAGCCGCGCTCCCCGCCGCCGCCAGCCTGCCCGACCCGCGGCTGACGCTGGGGCTCGACAACCTGCCGGTCAATGGCGCTGATCGACTCAGCATCAACCGCGACTTCATGACGATGCAGCGCATCGGCTTGATGCAGGAAGTACCGAACCGCGCCAAGCGGGCCGCGCGCGCCAGCGGTGCCGAGGCGAAGGTGGCGCGCGAACAGGCGCTGCTGGCCGTTGCCCAACTGGCCGTGCAAAGGGATGCGGCACTGGCCTGGCTGGGCGTTCATTTCGCCGAAGCCAGGCTGGCCCAGTTGGCGGCGCTCGAAACCGAGAACCGTTTGCTGCAGGACACGCTCGACGCGCGCATCGGCGCCGGTCGCGCCATGCCTGCCGATCGCACGATGGCGCGCCAGGAAGCGCTGGCCCTGGCCGACCGGCGCGATGATGCACAGCGCGATGTCGCCAAGGCACGCGCCGCCCTGCGCCGTTGGGTTGGCAGCCGCGCCGATGAAGCGCTTGAAGGCGCACCGCCGGCGCTGCGAGTCGACCCTGCAGCGGTACTTGCCGGCCTGCATCGGCATGCCGAGATCACGCCATTTGCCGCCGACCAGGCGCTGGCCAGTGCCGAAGTCAAGGAAGCCGATGCGGAGGCCCGCGGCGACTGGGCCTGGGAGCTGGTCTACAGCCGGCGCGGCCCGCAGTTCGGCGACATGATGTCGGTCCAGTTCAGCTTTGACCTGCCCTGGCAGCAAGGCCGGCGCCAGCAGCCGCAGGTGATGGCCAAGCAGCAGATGCTGCAGCGCATCGCCGCCGAGCGCGAAGACTTGCTGCGCCGCCATGGCGAAGAAATCGAAAACCAGTTGGCCGAGTTGCAGTCGCTCGACCGCCAGCGCGCCCGCCTCGCGGACAGCGGACAAGCCTTGGCCGCCGAACGCGTGGCACTGGCGCTGGCCAGCTACCAGGCGGGCCGCAGCGATCTGGCATCCGTCCTGGCGGCCCGCCGCGAGCTGGTCGAGACCCGGCTGCGGCTGATCGACATCGACCTGCAAGGCGCGGCCTTGCGCGTTCGCCTCACCACCTTGATTGCGGAGCAATGACATGAGCCCGAAACAAAAATCAATCGTCGCCGCCATCAGCTTGCTGGCCGCCGGCATGCTGCTCGGCCTGGGGCTGGCGCATTGGCAAAAATCCGCGCAGCTGATGCCGGCCGAACCGGCCGCCAAGGCCGAGCGCAAAGTCCTCTACTGGTACGACCCGATGATGCCGGTGCAGAAGTTCGACAAGCCCGGCCATTCGCCCTTCATGGACATGGAGCTGGTGCCGCGCTATGCCGATGAAGCCGGCGCCGACGAAGCCCCGGCACTGAGCTTGACCAAGCCGGCACAACAAGCACTCGGGATCCGCTTGGCGACGGTCGAAAAGCGCCTGATCGGCGCCACGGTCGAGGCCGTCGGCAACCTGCAGTTGAACGAGCGCGACATCAGCATCGTGCAGGCCCGCACCGCCGGTTTCGTCGAGCGCGTCTATGGTCTGGCACCCGGCGATGTGGTCGCCGCCGGCGCAGCGCTGGTCGATCTGATGAACCCCGAATGGCAAGGTGCGCAGCAGGAATACCTGGCGGTCAAGGCCACCGGCGACAGCGCCCTGACCCAGGCGGCGCGCCAGCGGATGCTGCTGCTCGGCATGCCTTTGTCGATGGTTGAACAAGTCGAACGCAAGGGCCAGCCCAGCGCCCTGCAGACGATCACCGCGCCGACTGCCGGCCTGATCACCGAATTGCAGGTGCGCAGCGGCATGATGGTGGCGCCAGGGATGACGCTGGTGCGGATCAATGGCTTGTCCAGCGTCTGGCTCGAAGCTGCTTTGCCCGAAGCGCAGGCGGCGGCGATCCGGCCCGGGCAGGCGGCGCAGGCGCGCTTTGCGGCGCTGCCGGGTGAACTGTTCAAGGGCCGCATCACGGCCTTGCTGCCCGAGACCAATCGCGAGACCCGCACCCTGCGCGTTCGCATCGAATTGCCCAACCCGGGGCTGCGGCTGCGCGCCGGTCTGTTCGCGCAGGTCAGCCTGCTGGGCAGCCAGCGCAATGCCTTGG
>CANFIC010000036.1 GCA_947446685.1 Burkholderiales bacterium | reverse complement strand
TGGCCCGCACGCTGGAGAATGCGACGATCGCTTTCATCGTCTGCGACCGTGGCGATCGCTATCTTTCGACCGGCGTATTTCCCGCCTGAGCGGCTGATTGAACCAAAATCAAGACATGGATACAGACATCGAAATCGACACGCGCGGGCTGAATTGCCCGCTGCCAATACTGAAAGCCAAGAAAGCGTTGACCTCGATGAGCAGCGGGCAGTTGCTCAAGGTGCGGTCGACCGATCCTGGGTCCTTGCGCGACTTCCAGGCTTTCGCGCGTCAGACCGGCAACGAGTTGGTCGAGCAGTCAACGCTCGCCGATGAGTTCGTCCATGTGCTGAGACGGCGCTAGACCGCCGCTACAGCTTCAAACGACTCTGAATTAGCTCAGATGTCCAGCGACTTCAGATAGTCGCGGAATCCCGGCCCGAGCTGCGGATGCGCCAGCGCCAGTTCGACATTGGCTTGCAGGAATCCTTCCTTGCTGCCGCAGTCGTAGCGCTTGCCTTGATAGCGATAGGCAAAGACCTTTTCCCGGCGCAGCAGGCCGGCGATGCCGTCAGTCAGCTGGATTTCACCACCGACACCACGCGGCTGGCTGGCGATTTCATGGAAGATACCTGGCGTCAGGATATAGCGGCCAGCCACAGCCAGGCGTGAAGGCGCATCTTCAGGCGCCGGTTTTTCGACGATGCGGCTGACATCCATCAGCGTCTCGCTGACCGGTGTGCCGGCGACGATGCCGTAGCGGCGCGTTTGTTCGGCGGGCACTTCCTGTACCGCCAGTATCGATGTGCGCCATTCGGCATATTGCTCGACCATCTGCTTGAGCACCGGCGGCTCGCCGACCATCAAGTCATCGGCCAGCAGGACGGCAAAAGGTTCGTTGCCGACCAGGCGTCTGGCGCACAACACGGCATGACCGAGACCCAAGGCTTGCGCCTGGCGTACGTAGATGCATTCCATGTCGTCAGGTTTGACGCTGCGGACGACGTCGAGGAGTTCCTGCTTGCCGGCTTGTTCGAGCGCGACTTCGAGCTCGAAGGTCATGTCGAAATGGTCTTCGATCGGCCGCTTGTGGCGGCCGGTGACGAAGATCATCTCGCGCACCCCGGCGGCATAAGCTTCCTCAACCGCATATTGGATCAGCGGCTTGTCGACGACCGGCAGCATTTCCTTCGGCTGCGCCTTGGTCGCGGGAAGGAATCGTGTACCCAGACCGGCTACCGGAAAAATCGCTTTGGTAAGTTTGTGAATTGCCACTGTTGATCACTTTCAGGATTGATTCGGCCGATTGTTGCATGGGCTTGCGGGCGGCTTTTGAAGCCATCCCGCCCGCCTGTGACATCGATCACAGCGACATTCAGCCGCCCAAATGCGCGGCCTGTTCACGCAGGCGGGTGACCGTCGCGCTGAACTCGGCCAGCCGCTGACGTTCTTGCGCCACCACTGCGGCAGGTGCGCGCGAGACGAAGACTTCGTTGCCGAGCTTGGCTTCGCCTTTGACGATTTCGCCTTCGAGGCGGGCGATTTCCTTGGCCAGGCGGGCGGTCTCGGCAGCGACATCGATCTGGACATGCAAGGCCAGGCGCGCAGCGCCATGGACCAGCACCGGCGACATCTTGCTGGCGGCAGCAAAAGCTGCCTCTTCGGCAATGAATTGCACCTCGCTGAGCTTGGCCAATGCCTTCAGCAGCGGCGCGCATTCGCCGATGAAGCCATCGTCTCCACCGACCAGCAAGGGAACGCGTTCGGCCGGCGACAGCTTCATTTCGCTGCGCAGGCTGCGGCAGGTGTTGACCAGCGCTTTGAGCCCTTGCACCCAGCCGTCAGCCGCCGGGTCGATGCGTTCGGCTTGCGCCAGTGGATAGGCTGCGGTGGCCAGGTAGCTTTCTTCGTCCTTGCCTTTCCGCCCGGCGATCGGCGCCACCGTCTGCCACAGCTCTTCGGTGATGAAAGGGGCGATCGGGTGCAAGAGCCGCAGAATGGTTTCCAGCACGCGGATCAAGGTACGGCGCGTGGCGCGCTGCTGGGCTGCGTCGCCGATCTGGATCTGCACCTTGGCGATTTCCAGATACCAGTCGCAATACTCGTCCCAGACAAATGAATAGATCGCGCTGGCGACGAAGTCAAGCCGGTACTGCGCGAAGCCATCGGCCACAGCCTGCTCGACGCGTTGCAACTCGCTGCTGATCCAGCGATCGGCCTGGCTGAAAGTCAAATAGTTGTGCGCCGGACCACCAGGTGCGCATTGTTCCTTGCTATGCGCCATCAGGCCGCAATCGGCGTCCTCGCAATTCATCAAGACGAAGCGGGTTGCGTTCCAGAGCTTGTTGCAGAAGTTGCGATAGCCCTCGCAGCGCTTGGTGTCGAAGCTGATATTGCGGCCTAATGAGGCCAGCGAGGCGAAGGTGAAGCGCAGCGCATCGGCACCGAAGCCGGGAATGCCTTCCGGGAATTCCTTCTCGGTGGCTTTGCGAACCTTCGGTGCGGTTTCGGGTCGGCGCAAGCCTTGCGAGCGCTTGTCGAGCAGGGGCGCCAGGGCGATGCCGTCGATCAGGTCGACCGGATCGAGCACATTGCCTTCGGACTTGCTCATCTTCTGGCCTTGCGAATCGCGCACCAAGCCGTGGATATAGACATGCCTGAATGGCACTTTGCCGGTGAAATGCTTGGTCATCATGATCATCCGGGCGACCCAGAAGAAGATGATGTCGTAGCCGGTCACCAGCACCGAAGAGGGCAGGAACAGATCCTGCTCGACCGTCTTTTCGGGCCAGCCCAAGGTCGAGAAGGGCACCAGCGCCGACGAGTACCAGGTGTCGAGTACATCCTCGTCGCGCGTCAATTCGCCCGCATAACCGGCCGCAGCGGCCTTGGCGCGCGCCTCGGCTTCATCGCGGGCAACGAACAATTCGCCGCCTGAGCCATACCAGGCCGGGATCTGATGGCCCCACCAAAGCTGGCGCGAAATGCACCAGTCATTGATATTGCCCATCCAATGGTTGTAGGTGTTGACCCATTGCTCGGGGAAGAACTTGACCTCGCCGGATGCCACCGCCTCGATCGCGCCCTCGGCAATGCTGCGCCCGTGCTGGCCCGGCTTGTTCATCGCGACAAACCATTGGTCGGTCAGCATCGGCTCGATCACCTGGCCGGTGCGCTCGCAACGCGGCACCATCAGCTTGTGCTTTTTTACCTCGACCAGCAGGCCCAGCGCATCGAGATCGGCGACGATCTTTTTGCGCGCCACGAAGCGATCCAGGCCGCGGTATTCAAGCGGCGCCTCGTCATTGATCCTGGCGTCGAGGGTGAGCACGCAGATCATCGGCAAGGCATGGCGCTGGCCGACCGCATAGTCGTTCAGATCATGGGCCGGAGTGACTTTGACGACGCCAGTGCCGAAAGCCCGGTCGACATAGTCGTCGGCGATCACCGGGATCTGCCGGCCGGTCAGTGGCAGCAGGACCTGACGGCCGATCAGCGCCTGATAGCGTTCGTCCTCGGGGTGGACCATCACCGCGACGTCGCCAAGCATCGTTTCTGGCCTGGTCGTCGCAACGACAACTTCGCCCGTTCCATCGGCCAGTGGATAGCGGATATGCCAGAGGAAACCCTCTTCCTCTTCGCTCGAGACTTCCAGGTCCGAGACCGCTGATTTCAGCACCGGGTCCCAATTAACCAAGCGCTTGCCGCGGTAAATCAGGCCCTCGTCGAACAGTCGCACGAAGGTTTCGGTGACGGTTTTGGACAGCCCCGCATCCATCGTGAAATATTCATGCTCCCAGGACACGCTGTCGCCCATGCGGCGCATCTGGCGCGTGATGGTGTTGCCTGATTCCTCTTTCCAGTCCCAGATGCGTGCGACGAAGTTTTTGCGGCCGAGTTGATGGCGGTCCTGCCCCTGGTCCTGCAACTGGCGTTCGACGACGATCTGCGTGGCGATGCCGGCATGGTCGGTGCCGGGCACCCACAGCGTGTTGTGGCCGAGCATGCGGTGGTAGCGCGTCAACGAGTCCATGATGGTCTGGTTGAAGGCATGGCCCATGTGCAGGGTGCCTGTTACGTTGGGCGGCGGCAACTGGATGCAGAACGATTCGCGCTGCTTGTCCAGCGTCGGTTTGTAGAGCCCCTTGGCTTCCCACAACGGACCCCAATGGGCTTCGATGTCGGCGGGTTCAAATGATTTGGCGAGTTCGGTCATGGGGCGGCGGGTCACTGAAATTTGGGCGCTGCCTTTGCGGCGGGGCGCTGGCTGTAGGAACACAGCCGGGATCTCTCTGGATTGTCCTACATGAGCCACTTCGCCCTATGGCGCATCAAAACGCCAGCCAAGGTTGCTCTGTTACATAGAGAGATGTTCCCCGGCGTTTTGGCTTACGCCGAAACGCCGGATTGATGTCGGGCCGCTACATAAAAAGATGCTCGCCGGCGTTTTGGCTGCGCCGAAACGCCAGCCAAGGTTGCTCTGTTACATAAAGAGATGTTCCCCGGCGTTTTCACCGCCGAGGATGACGTAGTTGACGCGGCGGAGATCGGCCAGGCTGGTGCCACCGGCATAGGAGATCGAACTTTGCAGGTCTTCCTGCATTTCGCGCAAGGTGTCGGCCAGGCGGCCCTTTACCGGTTCGAGGATGCGCTTGCCTTCGACATGCTTGTACTCGCCCTTGTTGAAGTCGCTGGCCGAGCCGTAATATTCCTTGAACAGCTTGCCGTCGACCTCGACCGTACTGCCCGGCGATTCCTCATGGCCGGCAAAGAGCGAGCCAATCATCACCATTGCAGCGCCAAAGCGCATGCTTTTGGCGATGTCGCCATGGTGGCGGATGCCGCCATCGGCGACGATCGGTTTGGTCGCGACACGGGCACACCATTTCAAGGCCGAAAGCTGCCAGCCGCCGGTGCCGAAACCGGTTTTCAACCTTGTGATGCAGACCTTGCCGGGGCCGATGCCGACCTTGGTCGCGTCAGCGCCCCAGTTTTCCAGGTCGATCACCGCTTCGGGCGTGCCGACATTGCCGGCGATGACGAAGCTGTCGGGCAGACGCTGCTTGATATGCGCAATCATCCGCTGCACGCTGTCGGCATGGCCATGCGCAATGTCGATCGTGATGTAGTCGGCGCCAACGCCTTCAGCCGCGAGCCGGTCGATTACCGCGTAGTCGGCGGCCTGCACGCCTGAGCTGACCGACACAAACAGGCCTTTGTCGCGCATGGCCCTGGCAAAGGCCAGGGTGTCGAGGTCAAACCGGTGCATCACGTAGAAATAGCCGTTGCGCGCCAGGTATTCGGTGATCCCTTCATCGACGACCGTTTTCATATTGGCCGGAACAGCGGGCAACTTGAAGCGGCGCGGACCGAAGGCGACCGAGGTATCGCATTCGCTGCGGCTTTCGACCCGGCATTTGCGGGGCAGCAGCAGGATATTGTCGTAATCAAAAATTTCCATGAGATTCAGGTTCGCATTGTTCGGTGTGCGTTCATGCAGTGCACACCCGAGGCTGCGAGCGCTTGATCTGGAAACCCGGCCCTCACCGCGAGGGCCATCAGCTTTTTGGATGGTGCGGCGGTCAGCCGGGCGCCAATATTTGGGCCCATGTCGAATTCTACGCAGCATTGGCGATCGGTTGCCGTTTCGCTGGCCCGGTCAGCCGCGATGGGTAAACTGCGGCCTTGAACAAGTATCAAGCCGCCGAACCGGCAGCACCGAAACCGCCCCGAAGGAATTGCATGAATTCAGCCAGCAACCATGTTGTCATCAGCGGCACCGGCATTCATCAGCCGCCGCATGTCATCAGCAACGCCGAACTGGTGCTTGCCTTCAACGCCTATGCCGATCTGCAGAATGCCGAGCATGCCGAGGCGATCGCCGCTGGCGAACGCAGCGCAATCGTTCACTCGAGCGTCGAGTTCATCGAAAAGGCCTCGGGCATCAAGCAGCGCTATGTGCTCGAAAAGTCTGGCGTACTCGACCCGACGCGAATGTATCCGCGCTTTACCGAACGCAGCGATGAACAGATTTCACTGATGGCCGAGATCGCCGTCGACGCGGCCAGGCAGGCGCTGGCGGCGGCGGGTAAACAGGCGTCGGACATCGACATGGTGCTCTGTGCCAGCGCCAATATGCAGCGCGCTTATCCGGCCATGGCGGTTGAAATCCAGTCGGCGCTTGGCGCTGGCGGCTATGGTTTTGACATGAATGTGGCTTGTTCATCGGCCACGTTCGCGATCGATCAGGCTTATAGCGCGGTACGCTCGGGCGCTTCGCAATGCGTGTTGATCGTCAACCCCGAAATCACCTCGGCCCACCTTGAATGGCGTGACCGCGACTGTCATTTCATCTTCGGTGATGTCTGCACCGCCCTGATCATCGAGCGGGCCGAGACTGCCACCTCGGCCGATCAATGGGAGATCCTCAGCACCAAGCTGGCCACGCAGTTTTCCAACAATATCCGCAACAACTTTGGTTTCATGAATCGGGCCGAGGACAGCGATCCGCTGGGGCGCGACAAGACCTTTCGCCAGGAAGGCCGCAAGGTTTTCAAGGAAGTGGTGCCGATCGCTGCTGCCCATATCGAATCCCACTTGGCTGCGCTCGACCAAAAGCCGGCCGATGTGCGGCGCTTCTGGCTGCACCAGGCCAATCTGGGCATGAACCAGTTCATCATCAGAAAGCTGATCGGCGAAACCATGGGTGCCTCGGGCTCGGACATGGCGCCGCTGATCCTCGATACCTATGCCAACACCGCTTCAGCGGGGTCGATCATTGCTTTTCATGAGCACCGCGCAGATTTGGTTGCAGGAGACCTCGGCGTGATCTGCTCGTTTGGTGCCGGTTATTCGGTCGGCAGCATCGTCGTCAAGAAACGCTGAGGTGTTCAATATTCGGCATGAAGCCGCAGCGCAATCAGGTTGACCGGACCGCGGTCGCGGTTGTAGGCCGGGTTCAGCAGATGCTGCAGGTCCAGGCTGATCCAGAGACCGGGGGCCGCCGCCCAGTTGTAATAGGCCTCGAAGATCTGCTCGTCACGGTAGGTCAGACGACCATCGCCGAGGAAAAAAGTCAGGCCTCCCTGGGCCAAATATTGCCGATGCGAAGCTGACAGGCTGTTGGCAATCGCCAGCAGGCCAATATTGTCCTCATGGCGCGACCAAGCCAGGCCCTTGATGTTCAAACCAATTTGACGGCTGCGGTCGACGTCCTCGAACGAGTAGCTTTCGGTTCGCCCATCGCCGCGGCTGAAACGCAAAAAACTGCCCAGCGCAGGACTCCAGGCCTGCTCCCAATGCAATCCAAAACCCGATTTCGTTTGGAGTTGCCGCACAGCGCCGACTTGCGGATTGCCAGGCAAAAACTTGTTCAATGCATCCTGGAAGGCGCCCATCACTTCGCGGTTGCGCCAGAGCAGCAAACGCAGGGCGCCGGGCAGGTTCTGCCATTCATGCCGATGCTCGACTTCGACCTGATCGCCACGGAAGCGCCCTAAGGCCCAGCTCAGTTTTTCTCCGTTCGACTGCTCGGGCACCATGAACCGTCCGACCCGCAAAGCCCAATCAGCGCGTTTGAATTCCAGCGCTGCACCGACCGAGTAGCCCTTGGCATCAGCGGCAAAATCGTAGGCACCCTGAGCGGTTGAGGCCCAGGTCAAAAACTGGCTGCGTGCATCATGACTGAAGCTGTTCGCGTCGAAGATGTCGGTAATGGCGAACTTGCCGACTGTCAATCGCAGCAGGTCGACGGCCTGGCTGCCGGCGAGCTGGTTCGGCGCCGCTTCGACGTCCTGCTTAGTCTCGCTCAAGGCCCAGTCGCGGCGCAGGAATAGCCTTGGAAGGTAAGGCTTGAGCGTTGAACCAGCGACCTTTTGCATTTCTCCATTGCTAAAACTGCCCATGCCGACAAGTCCTGACAGGGGCTTGCCCTCGATCGCTTCGGGATTCAGGTAGAGCTCGCCCAGCAGCGGGATTCGCAGACCGACGTAGGCAGTGGTCGAGAATGAGTAGGACTGCTCGCGCTTTGGCATCAGGCTGTTGGTCCCGCTGTATGCGGCCTGGAATGAGCCTTTCAACTGCGAGATGTAGCTTGACTGAGCCTTGACGTCCCAGGACCAGTCATCGCCGGATGCCTGCGCCGTTTGCGCCAGGATGCAACTCGTGAAGCTGCAAAGCAGGCTGTTGAGTAGTTTTTTTGGCGGGTAAAAAAAAGTCATCCATGATTGTCCCTGCATCGAATGTCCGGAATGTGACGGTCGATTCAGCCCGGCCTTGCAAAGAAGATGCTCACCTGCAAACCTTGTCCGCCAGGTCCCGGAGCGAGGTTGAGTTGGGCCTGCATCAAATTGGCATAGCGTTCGACGATTGAAAGACCCAATCCGGCGCCTTGTCCTCGGACCAATGCGGGTCCGGCCTGGACCCAGCGCTGCATCAATGAGTGCCGTTGGGCCTCGGCAATGCCGACCCCGTTGTCGGTCACGCTCAGTGTCAAGCCGGCGGGGCTGCTGCGCATTTCGATAGTGATGCTGCTGCGTCCGCCAGTGGCACGGCCATGACGCAGCGCGTTGTCGAGTAGGTTGTTCAGCAGACCTTCGAGCAAGGTGGCGTCCGCCAGCACTTCTTCGTCTCCGTCAAGTCCTTCGGCGCCCAGGTCGACCCCGGCCTGATCGGCGCGGGTCAGGTAGCGCAGCACCAGTTCGCGCACCAACTCGCCCAGCTTCAACGGGCGCATTTGCAGCCGCCCGCCCGATTCGTCGGCCAAGGCCAGCGCCAGCAACTGATCGACCAGATGGTTGGCCCGGTCCTGGCTGAGCAAGACGGCTTCAAGTTGCTCGCGCCAGCACATTGGGTCAGTCTGCGCCAGGCCATATTCGGCAGCGGCGCGCAAGCCGGCCAGCGGTGTGCGCAACTCATGGGCCACATTGCCGGTAAATTCCCGCTGTGCCTGAACGCTTTGTTCGATACGCTCGAGCAGCAAGTCAATCGAATGAGTCAGGCTTTGGACATCGCGCGTTCGAACGGCGGAAGTAACTTCGGTCGGCAGAGGTGAAAGATCGGACGCAGCGCGTCGGCGCAGCACCATTTCCAAGTTCGCCAGCGGCTGAACATCGGCGCTGATGCTGTGCCGCAGCCAGGCTGCAAGGGCCAGCAGCAGCAGCACCTGTGGCGCGACCGAGATCAGGATCAGGCGTTTGATCAACTGGCTGCGGCTTGCTGTAGTCATCGCCACGATGACCCGGTAAGGTATTGGCAAGTCTCGGGCCATCACGAGGGCGCGCATTTCAAGGCCTCGGTAGCTGATGTCGCCGTACCAAATTTCGCTATCACCCAATTGCTGCGTGAGGTTTGTAGGTCTGAGGCCCGGGCTGCCCGCGACCAGTTGTCCATCCTGGCTCAGCACAGCAAAAAATATCTGTTCGGTCTGGTCGTAGAGCACGGTGTTCAGATCGGCGGGTGACATATCCAGAGCCAATTGCTGATCACGCAATTGCAGGTGAGAACTCAGCAGCATGGCATCGTCGAGCATCGCCCTGTCAAAGGCACTGACGGTGAAGTAATAAGCAACGCTCATCGCCACTGCCGTCCCCAGGGCCCAGGTGAGGAACAAGGGCGGCAGGATATGGCGCAGCAGGCGGCTGCGCATCGACGGATTCAGGCTGACGCCTGAGCTCATGCTTCGGCCTCCAGCAGATAGCCCAGGCCGCGCAGCGTGCGGATGCCGGCTCCGCTGCGGACCAGCTTCTTGCGCAAGCGCGAAATGAAGGCTTCCAGCGCGTTGGCGCCCAGTGATTCGTCAAAATTTGACAGCTTGTCCGACAGCTTCAATTTGCTGACGACCCGACCCGGTGGCGTCATCAGCTCCCAAAGGACGTCGAACTCGCGGGCCGGCAGTTCAAACGCCTCTCCGGACAAAAAGAAACGCCGGCTGCGCCGGTCAAGCAACAACTGACCTACTTGCGCCTGATCGTCGAGGTCCAGTCGGCGCCTCACCAACGCTCGAAGCCGGGCTTCAACCTCAGACAGATCGAAGGGCTTGCCCAAGTAATCATCAGCACCGGCATCGAGTCCCTGAATGCGCTCGTCGGTCCGGTTGCGCGCGGTCAGCACGAGCACCGGTGTGCGATCGCCGCGCGCGCGAGCTTCGCGCAGCGCCGAGAGTCCATTGCCGTCGGGCAGGCTGAGGTCGAGCAGCACGGCATCATGTTCCTGGATGCGCCAGAGAAAGCGCGCCTCCTCGATGCTGCTCGCCCAGTCGACCAGATGACCGGCATCGCCAAGGCTGCGTCGCATGATCAGGCTGAGGGTGAGGTCGTCTTCGACGAGCAGGATGCGCATTGCCGGAAGGTAGCGCATTTCCCGGTCTTTTTTTAAAGATTGCTCGAGTTTCTCTTTTGGTCAGGCTCTGGTCAGGTGCTTTGTCCGATAAACGGCTGATGAAATTTCCGAACATTTTTATCGTCGCAATCCTGTTTGCTGCCGGGCCAGGGATTGCGCAAGCAGTGGATGCACCGGTACTCAGCCTGGGTCAGGCTTTGCGCGCCGCGGCTGAAAATTTTGATGTCGCCATTGCACGCGCTGCCGTTGATGGCGCCCATAGCGACTTGCTCGCTGCTGATCACGCGCCGCTGCCGCTGCTCAGCGTGAAGGCGGGCTCGATTGATCTGCAGCATGGCATCGGCCCCGGCAGCCTGCTGGCCGACAAGCGGATTGATAAATCGGTCGGCCTTGACTGGACCTGG
Organism: Burkholderiales bacterium; assembly: GCA_947446685.1. Classification (GTDB taxonomy): domain Bacteria; phylum Pseudomonadota; class Gammaproteobacteria; order Burkholderiales; family Burkholderiaceae_C; genus Paucibacter_A. The sequence continues at coordinate 7,355 of CANFIC010000036.1, read as the reverse complement.
GAGCGCGGTGACAAGCGCGTCTTGCGCAATGCCGCAGCTCGCTCTGGCATGAAGGCTGCGCAGAGCGATTTTCTCGAAATGCGCATCGAACAGCAGCTCCAGGCGCAGGCGGCTTTTTATGATCTGCTGGCTGCACAGCAAAGCGAGCGCGAAATCAAGGCGACTGCCGAGAGCGCGCAAGCCATGGCTGGGGTGCTGCGGCAGCGACTCAAGGCAGGCGATGTCTCGGCCCAGGACTTGGCGAGGGTCGAGATCGAAGCCATCAAGGCGTCGATCGATCAGGAAACTTCTTCGTTGACGCTTCAGCGCGCAGCGATGGCGCTGGCGCAAATTTTGGGGCTTCGGAGTCAACCCCGGGTCGAGGAGGTCTGGCCAGCGTTGCATGTTGCAGTTGCTTTGGCTGAGTCTGAGCAAGCCGCTGCAGTTGAAGCGCGGCCCGATGTGCAGGCCGCACAGGCGCGAGTCGATCAAGCGCTGGCCGGTCTCGATGTGGCGCTGGCCTCGCGCAAAGCCGATTTGACCTGGGGGCTCTCTGTCGATCATTACCCGGGTACATCGATCCGCCAGATCGAGCTGCGTTTGCAGATGCCTTTGCAGGTCGGCTATGGGCAGGAGGGCGAGATCGGCCGCGCCAGGGCTCAAGTTCAGCAGGCGCAGGACCTGGCTGCCAAAACCCGATTGAGCGCTTTGATTGAGCAGAGCCGCTTGTGGCAGGAAGCCCGCATTGCCGCGATCAAGGCGAGCAGTCAGGAATTCGAGTTGCTGCCGCGCGCGCGCCAGTTGCTGACCCAGGCCGAACTGGCTTATGGCAAGGGCGCTCAAACGTTGACTGAACTGCTCGACGCACGCCGCAGCCTGCGGGCCAGCTTGCTCGATGCAATTGCCTGCCAGGCTGACTTTGCCAAGGCGCAAGGCAGCTGGGTTTTACGCAGCCATCCGCAATCGGCGCCATGAATATTTCAAAAAGACATGTCATGAAAACAAGCATTACCCTGTCCAGCCTGCTGCTTGTCGCAGCCTTGTCGGCTTGCAAGAACAGCCAGACCGAAGCGCCCGAGGCCGCTCAGCCGATTCTGCAAGGCAAGCAGTTGCAGTTCCCGGCTGGTCATCCGCAACTGCCCTTGCTCAAGCTCAGTGCCGCCGCACCGGTCCAGAGCATCGACATGGCCTTGACCGCCAAGCTGGTCTGGAATGAATCACGTACCCAGCGGATTTATCCGGCATTTTCCGGCCGCGTCGAGCGCATTGATGCCGACCTCGGTCAAGGCGTCGGCGCAGGCGCCACACTGGCCTTGCTGGCCTCGCCTGATTTCGGTCAGGCCCAGGCTGATGCTGCGCGCGCATTGGCCGATCAGACCCAGTCCGCCAAACAATTGCTGCGCCAGCGCGACTTGCTTGCGGCCGGGATCATCGCGCGGCGCGATTTCGAGCAGGCCGAGGGCGATGCCGCCCGCGCTGATGCCGAATTGGCGCGTGCCCAGGGACGGGTCCGACTCTATGGTGGCGCGCCAGGCGGCGGCGTCAACCAGCAGATCAGCTTGCGCGCTGGCATGGCCGGTGTGGTGGTTGAGCGCAATATCAATCCCGGCCAGGAATTGCGCACCGACCAGAGCGGCGCGCCGCTGTTCGTGATCACTGATCCGGCTTCGTTGTGGGTGCAGATCGATGCGCGCGAGGATGAAGTCGCCGCCCTGCGACCCGGGGTCAGCTTCGCGCTAGAGTTGCCTGCCTGGCCGGGACGCCGCTTCGAGGGCCGCATCAGCGCCTTGGCCGATGCGATCGATCCGGTTTCTAGGACGATCAAGCTGCGTGGCGTCATCGCCAATCCCGAGCGACTGCTCAAGTCCGAAATGCTCGCGACCGCGCATGTCATGCGCAAGCTCGGCGCTGGGGTCATGGTGCCTGCTGCAGCAGTCATCCTGACCGGTGAAAAACAATGGGTCTACGTGAGCCCCAAGCCCGGTTTGTTCGAAGCCCGCGAGGTCAAGTTGAGCGTGCAGGGGCCGCGCGAAGCGGTGGTGTCGGAAGGGCTGGCAATGGGTGAGCAAGTCGTGAGCGAAAACGGCCTGCTGCTGGCACGCCGGTTCCTGGCCACGCAGAGCGAAGCCAAAGTCGCGAATGCCAATGCTGCCGAGGGTAAAGGCCGATGAAACGTCTGATCGAGTTCGCCTTGAAACAGCCGGTGATGATCGGGCTGGCTTTGCTCCTGTTCATCGGTTCCGGTTTGATCGCTTTCAAGAACCTTTCGGTTGAGGCCTTTCCCGACGTGACCGACACCCAGGTCACGGTGATTGCGCTTTTTCCCGGACATGCAGCAGAAGAAGTCGAAAAGCAGGTCACCCTGCCGATTGAAATGGCCTTGTCGGGGTTGCCGAATTCGATCCGGGTCTTTTCGCATACCCAGTTCGGTCTGTCCTACACCGTCGTCACATATGACGATGCGACTTCGGTGCAGCAGGTGCGGCAGCAGGTGAACGAGCGTTTGCGCGGCATTGATCTTCCGCCGGGTGTCGAAGCCGACATCGCGCCGAATGCGACCCCTGTTGGTGAAATCATGCGCTACCGGTTGAAGGGCGATGGCAAGAGCACGACCGAATTGCGCGGTATTGAGGACTGGGTTGTCGAGCGGGCATTTCGTCAGGTGCCAGGGGTGGCCGACGTCGTTGCGATGGGCGGTTTCATCAAGCAATACGAGGTTCAACCCGACCTCGACAAACTGCGCGCTCATGGCTTGAGCTTCCAGAATTTGCTCGATGCGCTCGGCCGGGGCAATGCCAATGCGGGGGGCAGTTATGTGGCGCAAGGCGCCCAGCAATTCGCGATTCGCGGCATCGGACTGCTGCGCTCGGCCGAGGACATCGACCGCATCGTCGTCGCGTCGCGAAATGGCACGCCGGTGCTGATCCGGGACATCGCCACGGTGGCGATCGGCGCCGTGCCGCGGCTGGGCGTTGTGGGCCAGGATGACGATGATGATGTCGTCACCGGCATCGTCGTCATGCGCAAGGGCGAGAACGCCTCCGAGGTGCTCAAAGGCGTGAAAGCCAGACTCGAGAGCTTGAATGCCCGCGGCCTGCCGCCTGGGGTCAGCATCGTGCCCTACTACGACCGCACCTGGTTGATGGAAAAAACCTTGTCGACGGTGTTCCGCAATCTGGTCGAAGGCGCGCTGCTGGTCTCGCTGGTGCTGTATCTGTTTCTCTCCAATCTGCGCGCCAGCCTGGCGGTGGTGCTGGTGATTCCGCTGGCCTTGCTGGCGACTTTTCTTGGCCTGAAGATCATGGGTGTGCCGGCCAATCTGCTCTCGCTCGGGGCGATGGACTTCGGCATCATCGTTGATGGCGCCGTGATCGTGATCGAAAACATCATGCATCGACTGGCCGAGCGGGGTGAGAATCTCGACAACAAAAGGCGCTTGCAGATCATCTCTGACGCCACTGACGAGGTGGGCCGGCCGACGCTGTTTTCGATGTTGATCATCATTGCTGCGCATATTCCAATCTTCGCTTTGCAGCGCCATGAAGGGCGGATTTTCCAGCCGATGGCGCTGTCGGTCAGCACCGCCTTGCTCGGTTCACTGATCCTGTCATTGACCCTGGTGCCGCTGCTGGCTTTTGCCATGCTGCGTCGGGGTCTGCCCCATGGCGACAACCGACTGGTGGCGGCTGCCAAACGGATCTACGCGCCGGTGCTCGACTGGGCCGTCAGCCGCCGGTTCATGGTCGTGGTGATCGCCTTGAGCGCTTTTGCCCTGTCGATCGGTGTGGCCAGTCGACTCGGTTCTGAATTTTTGCCCGAACTCGACGAGGGCACGATCTGGGTCAATTTGCGCCTCCCGTCGAGCGTCTCGACCCAGGAAGCCTCGCGCGTTCTGCGCCAAGTCAGACAGGCCTTGCGATCGGTGCCCGAGGTCCGCACGGTTGTCTCCAAGGCCGGACAACCTGAGGACGGTACCGACCCGAAGACGATCAGCATGGCCGAGATATTTGTCGATCTGAAACCGGCCGAAAGCTGGCGTCCGGGCTTTGTCAAACGCGACCTGATCAATCAGATGGACCGCGCAGTTTCAGCCATTCCTGGCATGGAGCCTTCTTTCTCCCAGCCGATCCGGGACAACGTGCTCGAGTCGATTTCACAGATCGACGGCCAGATCGTCATCAAGATTGCCGGCGAAGATCTGCCCGAGTTGCGCCGGTTGGCCGAATCGATCCAGCAGAACATCAAGCAGGTCAAAGGCGTGCTTCTTGCCGAGGTCGACCGCCTGGGCGAATTGCCGCAACTGATCATCGACATCGACCGCGACCGGGCTGCCCGATTCGGCCTCAATGTCGGTGATGTGCAGGACGTGATCGAAGCCGCGCTCGCCGGCAAGGCGGCGACCTATCTCTGGGAAGGCGAGCGCAAATATGCGGTTGCCGTGCGCCTCTCGGAAGCCAAGCGCGGCATCGACATGCTCAGCCATACGCCGGTTTCGATCCCTGGCGGCGGCACGGTCCAGTTGGGCGCGATCACCAGCATCAGGGAAACCAGCGGCGCGATGAACATTGCGCGCGAGGCCGGGCGCCGGATGATGGCGATCGGTATTTTCATCAAGGACCGCGATATGGGCTCGGTGGTGGCTGACATGAAAGCGCTGATCGCCAAGGACATCCCGCTGCCCGCGGGCTACCAGATCACCTGGTCGGGCGAGTTCGAAAACCAGGAGCGCGCGATGCAGCGGCTTTCGATCGTCGTGCCGATCTCGCTGCTGCTGATTTTTGTGCTGCTGTTCAATGCCTTCAATTCGTTCAAGATGGCCGCACTGATCCTGCTGAATGTGCCGCTGGCCCTGATCGGCGGCTTCGTCGCGCTGTGGATCTGTGACATTCCGCTGTCGGTGTCGGCAGCGATCGGCTTCATCGCCTTGTCGGGGCAGGCGGTGCTCAATGGCGTGGTCATGCTGACCGTCTACCAGCAGCTTCGAAACGCAGGTCATAGCGTGCTGCAGTCCGTCAAAATGGGTTCGATGCAGCGCTTGCGCACCGTCTTGATGACGGCGCTGCTGGCGGCTTTGGGATTGCTGCCGATGGCGCTGTCGCATGAAATCGGGGCCGAAACCCAAAGGCCGTTGGCGATTGTCGTCATTGGGGGCTTGCTCACCGCGACCCTGCTGACGCTGGTGGTGCTGCCCGCGCTTTATGTGGCCTGGTTCACACCCAAGGGAGGCGAAGCGCCAGACCTGTGAAGTCGTGCTACGGTGATGCCTGAACTTTTGTGGGCCGGATGAGCATGAGCCGATTGATCTTGATTTTTTTGTCGGTCCTGATAGGGGCAGCGGCCAGTGCGCAAGAAGCGCAGCCATTCAAGCTGACTCTCGGGTACTACAGCTATCCGCACAGTCACGGTGAGGACTTGAATCTGCGCTATCGCCGGGGCGACAGCAATCTCTGGCTTGGCTATTACCGCGACAAGGATTTCGGTGCGCAATGGCGCAGCGGTTTCGATAGCAGTTTCGACCTGAGCGACTGGGCCTCGCTGCAGCCGTCGCTGCAACTGGCCAGCCAGGGTTTTGTTGGCGGCAGCCTGAATCTGCAACTGGGCCAGACTATTTATGGGGTGATCGGCCTGGGTCGAACCAATCTGCGCCCCTATTTCAACCTCAACTTCGATCCCAATGATGCGGTCACTTTGGGGCTGGGCTGGCGCGGCGAGCAGGGGCGCAATGTGGCATTGACGCTGGTCGCTGATGACAGACTGCACACCGGTCAGAAGCATTTGCATCTGAGCGGTCGCTGGCCGCTGGGCGATGGTCAGCGGCTGACGCTCGATCTGCTGCGCAAGCAAGGGCAGGGCGATGCCGGGCAGGTGCAGGCCTGGGGCTGGAGTGCAGGCTATGACTGGCGGCGCTGGTTCGTCCGGCTCGCGCATGATCCGAAACAGAATTTCGGCAGCGACGATGTGACCCGCCTGGCGCTGGGCATGAGGTTCTGATCTGGCCATCCGGCCTTGGTGGTGTCGCCAGTTGCACGGGCAATCGGTTATCGTGCGGCCATGAGCGAATTTTCTTTCTTCTGGCATGACTATGAAACCTTCGGCCGCGTCCCCAGGCGCGACCGGCCCTCGCAGTTCGCCGGGGTCCGCACCGACGCCGAACTGAACGAGATCGAAGCGCCGGTGATGCTTTATTGCCAGCCGGCACCCGACTTCCTGCCCGACCCTGAAGCCTGTCTGCTGACCGGCATCCTGCCGCAGACCGCACTTGAAAAGGGCCTGCCCGAGCATCAATTCTCGGCTGCGATCGAGGCGGCGCTGGCTGAGCCGGGCACCGTCGGCGTCGGCTACAACTCGATCCGCTTCGACGACGAAGTGACCCGCCATTTGTTCTGGCGCAGCCTGACCGACCCCTATGCGCGCGAATGGCAGAACTCATGCGGCCGCTGGGACATTCTCGATGTCGTCCGCTGTGCCTATGCCTTGCGCCCGCAAGGAATTCAATGGCCGAGCCATGAAGACGGCCGGCCTTCCTTCAAGCTTGAGCATTTGACCGTTGCCAACGGGTTGGTGCATGAAGCCGCGCATGACGCCTTGTCCGATGTGCGCGCGACGATTGCACTGGCGCGGCTGCTGAAGGCGGCGCAGCCCAAGCTGTTCGACTTCTGCCTGAAGCTGCACAAGAAGGATGCCGTCTGGTCTGAAATCGGCGTCGGCCGGCCTTTCCTGCATGTCTCGGGCATGTACGGGCCGGAGCGCGGTTGCATCGCCCTGGTCTGGCCCCTGGCGCCCCATCCGAGCAACAAAAACGAGTTGGTGGTCTGGGATTGTTCGGTCGACCCGACCGAATTGCTGGCTTTGAATGCGGAGCAAATCCGCAGCCGCCTGTTCGTCAAGCAGGATCAATTGCCCGAAGGTGTGACGCGCCTGCCGATCAAGTCGGTCCATGTCAACAAGTCGCCCATCGTGATTGGCAATCTAAAAACGCTGACGCCAGCGATGGCCGAAAAATGGGCTATCGACATCGAGCAGGGACTGGTTCATGCGCAACTGCTGGCGCAAAAAGGGCGGTTGCTCGACGGTCTCTGGGGCGAAGTGTTCAAGCGCGAAAAAGCCGCGACCGCAATCGATGTCGACGAGGATCTGTACGGCGGCTTCGTCAGCCCTGACGACCGGCGTGCATTGCAGCGGGTGCTGTCGGCCAGGCCGGAGCAGCTGACGCAGCGTGCCGAAGAAGGCAAGCTGGTGTTTGCCGACCGGCGGCTCGATGAGCTGGTGTTCAGGTTTCGTGCTCGCAATTTTCCGGCCAGCCTCAGTGAGGCTGAGCAGCAGCGCTGGGCCGCGCATTGTTCGGCGCGGCTGCACCAGGGCAGCGGCGGCTCGCA
>CANFIC010000035.1 GCA_947446685.1 Burkholderiales bacterium | reverse complement strand
TATCTCAACGAGAGTTTTAATATCAAAATTTTCAGATTTTGATGAGGGATAAAATTCGCAATTATTAATTTTTAATCTAGACAATTTTTCTACTAACAAATCGTCATCCGCATATGAGGATTTTTTTAGAATTGATTTATTATTGGGGACTGTCAAGCTCTCAACAATCGGTTTACTTTGTGCACTTGAAATTTCAGAATACAAGAAAACTACAAGATATAAAATAATTTGGATAAATTTCATAAATTCAAATCAATCATTCGAATGTAGCTAATTGCAAACATTTTGAGACATTACGAGGAAATACGTACGGCAGGTGGTTGCCATGGCTCATTTTATGCCTCACCATCCATTCTCACAAACTCAAGATGCTTTTGAGAAGGAACGTTAATCATGGCAAAGATTGGTTATGCAAGAGTGAGTTCATACGGGCAGAGTCTTGACGTCCAGCTTGAGAAACTGGATCACTGTGACAGAATTTTCAAGGAAAAGCAATCTGGTCGCTCAACCGAAAAAAGGGAACAACTCTCACTTTTTCTTAATTACGTTCGAGACGGAGATACTCTAGTCATTACGAAGCTGGACCGGTTGGCACGTTCAACACGTGATTTGCTGAACATCTTGAACACGCTCGACCGCAAGCAAGTCAAGCTGCACGTCATTGACCAGCAGATTGACACACGGATAGGAAATTCAACCGCCTCATGGTCGGGGCGACACCCCTGGAACGGTTGGGCCATCCGGATTTCCCCTTGGCAAGACCAGCTTCGCATGGCTGAGGCGCCTGGCGCGCTGCAAGCATCAACTCTTGACGAACGACGCTCTTTTGGGCCGACTCTTGATGTGAGTGGCCAGTAACAGCGCACCCATTTTCTGTGTCACCCATAGCGATCACTTTGGCCGACCCACCGAGCGGCCGACAGTTACCAAGAAATGTGCTGATCGAACGGGTCATCAGGAGCGACCTGCGGCGCAAAGTCCCAATCTGGTTCTCGCCCGCCAGCAGCTTCTGATTGCGGCGCATCACAGTCCTCCCACAGCGGCGGGGCGCGTGCCGGCGCAATATGTTTTGAAGAAGCGCGGGGCCTCAGGCTCGGCGCCAATGTGCGTCAGTATTTTGCGGACGTCAGGGCCATCAGTGATAAATGCGATCAGATTCATTTGGCCTCCGCACTTAGGACACAGCAGCGGAAAAACCTGGTAGATCCGCGCAATCAACGCCGCCCACAGGTAGCGCGCCGCTGAGGCTCGCTTGGGTGCAACGGGTTCAGTTTGGCTGGCTTGTGCTGGGCTCCCGCCGCCGCCTATGACTGGCGCGTCGACGACAGTTTCGTCGGCCGGCAGTTGCGCCTGCGCCATGGCGACCGCGGCCGCTCGGAGCGGTGAGTTGGGTGCCAGCACGCCGTAGTAGCGGTGCCGATGGATGCGCGGCGGCGGTATCAGCGCTGCGATTCGATCGATAAGCTCTAGCGGCGCGGCGGCGGGACTTTGGGCACTTTGCTCCCATCCAGTCTTCATTGATGATCGATTCCTTCTGGCCGAACCCGACCTTGGTGGCACAGCTTGACCTTCCCCCTGGAGCCATCCCGCTACTCGCCTCTACGAGACCGTCCTAGAATACTAAATCGATTCGAGATAACAACTTTGTAGCTAACAAAATGAAATTCCTGCACACCATGGTCCGCGTCACCGACCTCGAAGCTTCGTTGAAGTTCTACCGTGACGCGCTCGGGCTTGACGAAGTGCGCCGTAGCGAGCATCAGGCCGGGCGCTTCACCCTGGTCTATCTGGCTGCCCCTGGCGACCATGACGCCCAGGTCGAGCTGACCTACAACTGGGACGCCGAGGTCTATACCGGCGGGCGCAATTTCGGCCACCTCGCCTTTGCGGTCGAGAATATTTACGCCAGCTGCCAGCGCCTGGCCGAGCATGGCGTCTTGATCAACCGGCCGCCGCGCGATGGTCGTATGGCTTTCGTTCGCTCACCCGACCAGATCTCGATCGAACTGCTGCAAGCCGGCCCGGCGCTCGCGCCTTGCGAGCCCTGGACTTCGATGCCCAATACTGGCAACTGGTAAGCCGTCGCCAGCTTGTTTTCAACCGAGGAACTGCCATGACTGTTTGCCCGATCGCCATCGTTGCCGGCTGCAAGAAATGCCCGGCCTACTCGATCTGCCCGCTGAAATCGGTACTCGGTGACGAGCCCAAGGCCGATTCCGCAAAAGCTGAAGACGAGAACAAGCCGAAGAACTGAGCCTCAGCGCATCTCGCGCCAGTTGAAGCTGCGCGTCGGCATCTCGCATTGAAAGGGCTTCTCGGCCGGTTGCGCGCAGACGGCGAGAAATTCGTCACCGATCGGGTTGCGGAATTCGCGCAAGCGCTGCACCACATAGCGGGCGCGCTCGTCATCGCCGCTGGCATGCAGCGACTTGGCCCAGGACTCCATCAGCCTGGCGTCGATCAGGCTATGTGCGGTGCGCTTGGCTGCGTTGAGCGCCGCCAAGCCAGGCGCCAGGCTGGTGGCAGCAGCGTAATCGGCATGGGTCGAAAACAGCAGCGTACGCTGCCCCACAGCGATGCGCTGCTCCAGCGGTAGCGCGTTGGCGCTCGACACATAGATGTCGACGATGCGCAGGTATTCAGCCACGCTGTAAATGCTACCCGCCAGCATCAGCAGGCCGGCCAAGGGCAAAGCCTGGGCCAATGACCTTGACCGCGGCCCGGGTCGCCCCAGCGCAATGCCGAAAGCAAATGCGGTCGGCAGCAGGAAATAGGCATACCAGAGCGGATATTCGAGCAAGCTGTGCAAGCCGATCATCAGCACCAGCATGAAGGCACAGCGCCGCATCAGCGCGTCCTGTCCCTGGGCTTTGATGCTGAAAGCTTTCCAAAGCGCCCAGCCCAGCAAGCCCAGCACAGCCAGGCTCAGTGGTAGGCCCAGTTCAACCGCCAACTGCATCGGCAGGTTATGCGTGTGGTCGAAAAAGGCAATCGGCCGCTGCGGGAACGGGCTCATGCTCCAGGCCAGATTGAACTGCCCCCAGCCGACACCGGTCAACGGATTGGATTTCAGCAGCTCCCAGGCATTGGCCAGGATGGCCAGCCTCGACGGCGATCCGGCGCCTTCGGCCAGGCGCGACTCGGCGCCGAAGGCATGGCCACCGGCATTGGCCCAGAAGGAAATCAGCCACCAGCACAAGACCAGCATCAAGGGCGTGGCCAGCAGGCTCAGCTTCGAAGCCCGGCTCAACTTGCGGTCCAGCGCGCCCCAAAAAGCCAGGATCAATACCGCCAGCATGCCGGTACGCGAGGCACTCAACACCACAGCCAAAACCAAGCCCAGCAGCAGCGCCGGCAAGGCGATCGAGCCGCCGATTTTTTTCAGGAACCCGCCTTCAGCCAGATAGACCGCCGCCACGCAGGACCACATCAACAAGCTGGCCAGATGGTTGGGCTGGCGCAGATTGCCGACTGCGCGACCCGGAATACCCGACCTCGCGATGATCTGGCCGTCGGCCCAGTCGGGCGCAAAGACCTGCACCAGGCTGACCAACAGGCTCAGCAGACCCGCCGCCAACAAGCTCCAGCAGAAAATCTCGAACCAATTGAGCCGCGCCTGGTCGTCGAGACCTTGGCCCGCCAGCAAGACCAGCAGCGCCGCGGTGATCATGGCGCTGCCCGACAAGGCCAGCGACATCGGCAGCCCGGTCAGCCATGACAAGCAGGGTGCGGCAAGCAGCAACAGCAAGGCCCAGACCGCTGCGCCGCCTTGCCAGCGCGGCTGCGAACGGCCCAGGCAGACCAGCACTAGGCCCCATCCGGCGACTGCCGTCAACTGGTTGAACAAGGTCGCCGAAGGCGTCAGGTTGTAGGCGAGCAGCGGTGCAACGGTGCAGGCCAGCAGCATGGCTGCCAGGGCAAACAGGCTGTTGCGCGGCGAATTGGAATCAATTGAATTGGCCATGAGGCCGCATCATCACATGCCGCAGCGGTCTTGGCAGACCGAGACCAGGGTCGAATCCGGGGTCAGAGTGGCAATTCGGTGTAATAGCGCCCGCCATGGAAGATCAGCGGCATCGCCCCCTCGCGGCGGCTGCAGCTTTCGACCTCGCCGACAAAGATGACATGGTCGCCCTCCTCGTACTGGCTGCGGTTGGCGCATTCGAACACTGCTGCGACACCGTCAAGCACCGGCGCACCGCCCGCGCCCTCACGCCAGCTGACGCCGGCAAAGCGGTCGATGTCGCGGGTGGCAAAACGCTGCGCCAACGCCATCTGGTCAGCCGCCAGGATGTTGATCGCGTAATGCGAGCCCTGGCTGAAGACCGGCATCGTGCCGGCCTTTTGCGACAGGCTCCAGAGCACCAGCGGCGGCGCCAACGAGACCGAATTGAACGAATTGGCCGTCAATCCGACCAGACTGCCGTCTTGAGCGCGCGCGGTGACGATCGTCACGCCGGTGGCAAACATGCCCAGAGCAGCACGAAATTGCATTGCATCGGCCGGGGCCGGCTTGATATTTGAGAGGGTTGTCGCCATCTACGGATTGTCCGTGATCCTCGACCTATGCATCAAAATAGGGTCACGCAGCGACCTTTCACGCACCCACCATGGACTTCAACCCCGCCGCCAACCCCGACCTGCCCAGCGCACCTTGCCATGGCTTTGGTCAGGCTTGCGTCTGCAGCAAACCTGCTGGCAAGATGAGCTCGCGCCGGCTCTTTACCAGCTTGCTCGGTGCGGCGGCGCTTAGCCCGGTGTGGGCGCGCGAAGGCGTCGAAGTCGGCGCCACCAGCCGCATGGCCAATCTGGTGCCAGCCGAACAGGTCGAAAACGCCGGCGCTCAGCAATATCAGCAGATGATGCGCGAGGCGGCACAGTCCCATGCCTTGGCACCGGCCTCTCATCCGCAGTTGCAGCGGCTGCGCGCGATTGCCAGGCGCATCGTCCCCTTGGCCATGCCCTGGAATTTGCGCGCGCAGCAATGGCGCTGGGAGGTCAACCTGATCGCCAGCCCGCAGCTGAATGCCTTTTGCATGCCGGGCGGCAAGATCGCCTTTTATTACGGCATCCTGGAAAAACTCAAACTCAGCGACGCCGAGGTGGCGACGATCATGGGCCATGAGGTCGCCCATGCGCTGCGCGAGCATGCACGCGAACGGATGGGCAAGACGGCAGCGACGCGCATCGGCGCCAGCGTTTTGTCCAGCGTGCTCGGACTCGGCCATCTCGGCGATATGGCCCTGAATATGGGCGGGCAATTGGTGAGTCTGACCTTCAGCCGAGAGGACGAAAGCGAGGCCGATCTGGTCGGCATGGAGTTGGCGGCTCGCGCTGGCTACGACCCTGCTGCGGGCGTCAGCCTGTGGCAAAAGATGGGTGCGATGTCGAAGGGCGCGCCGCCGCAATGGCTGTCAACCCATCCCGCCGGGCCGACAAGAATTCGCGACATCCAGGCCAGTCTGCCCAAAGTCGCCGGCCTCTATGCCCGCGCCGACAAGCCTGCGCAGCGCTTCGAGATCGCGCCAGCCTTGCAAAAGCGCTGATCCCTGAAGCTTCAGCGTCGCGCTTTCAGCTGCTCGGCCGCCTTCAACATCGTTTCGACATGACCATCGGCGCTCAGGCTGGCATAGACCGCAGCGATCTTGCCGTCCGGCGAAATCAGGTATGAAATCCGGTCCGCCATGCCCGGGAGCAGGCGCAGCGCAGCGTCATAGCGCTGCATCACCTTGGCGCCCGCGTCAGCCGCCACAGCGAACTTGTTGCGGCAGGCCTCGACTGAAAACTTCTTCAGCGTCTCGATGTCATCGTTGGAAATTCCGATCACGGTGGCGCCGAGCGCCTTGAACTGCTCGGTCGCTTCGGCGAACTGATGGGCTTCGATCGTGCAGCCCTTGGTGAAAGCTTTCGGATAGAAGTACAGCACCACCGGGCCCTGCTTGAGGGTATCGGCCAGGCTGAACTTGAACGGCTGGCCGCCGACTGCTGCTTCGGCGCTGAAATCGGGCGCTGCGGCGCCGACGCTCAAAGCCGCCAAAGCCGACTGGGTGGCCAAGACCAGCGCACAACAAACCATCGAGATCTTCAGCTTCATAGGGGCTTCATCAAGTTGTTCGAGGCTCATCATGGCAGAAAACCGCCTTGTCCGTGCAAGCCCGACTTTCAAGACCAGTCGAATACCACTATAGTCAGCGACACACTCTGCAACCCGCCAATGCTCAAGACCGAGACGCCCAGCCAGTCGCACCAGGATCTGGATCTCTACCCGCTCGATCAGTTGCTGGCGGCCTTCATCGACGACCAGACCGCAGCGGTCGATGCCTTGCGCGCTGCGGCCCCGCAACTGGCGCTGGCGGTCGGCGCCGCGCTGCCGCGGATGCTGGCCGGCGGCCGCCTGATCTACGCTGGCGCTGGCACCTCCGGTCGCCTCGGCGTGCTCGACAGCGTCGAGCTTTACCCCACCTTTTCATGGCCGCGCGAACGCGCTTTGGCGATCCTGGCGGGCGGGCCGTCGGCGATGTTCGTCGCGGTCGAAGGCGCTGAAGACGATGCGGTTCAAGGCGCGACCGACCTGCTGGCGCTGCAACCCGGCGTCAACGATGTCGTGCTGCTGCTGGCAGCCTCGGGCGCGACGCCCTATGTGTTGGGCGCGCTGCAAGAAGCACGCAAGGCCGGCGCGCTGACGATCGGTTTTGCCAACAACCCGGATGCCCCGCTGACCGAACAGGCCGAGATCGGCATCCTGCTCGACACCGGCGCCGAAGTGATCTCGGGCAGCACAAGGTTGAAAGCCGGCAGCGCACAGAAAATGGCCTTGAACAGCTTTTCCAGCGCCTTGATGGTCAGGCTGAACAAGGTCTACGGCAATTTGATGGTCGACCTGAAACCAACCAATGCCAAGCTGGTACGACGCGCGCTGGCGCTGACGCTGGCGGCCACCGGCGCCGACCCGGACAAGGCGGCGGCCGTTTTGCAAGACTGCGGCTTCCATGTCAAGGTCGCGATCGTGGCTTTGCGCAAGAACCTCAACGTCGCACAGGCGCGCAGCGCGCTTGACGCTGCCGGCGGCAGCGTGCGCCAGGCACTGAACGGAAGCTGAAGATGGGGCACAAGCCGACCAATGCCAGCCTCTGGCGCTGGATTCCGACGCTTTACTTCGGCCAGGGCCTCCCCTATGTGGTGGTGATGACGCTGTCGGTGATCATGTACAAGAACCTCGGCATCTCCAACACCGAGATCGCGCTCTACACCAGCTGGCTCTACCTGCCCTGGGTGATCAAGCCACTCTGGTCGCCGCTGATCGAGCTGTTCAGCCGCAAGCGGGTCTGGATCTTTGCGCTCCAATTCTTCGTTGGCGCCGCGCTGGCCCTGGTCGCCTTGACGATTCCAGGGCCGAAAGCATTCCAGATGAGTTTGGCGATGTTCTGGCTGATGGCCTTCGCCTCGGCCTCGCATGACATCGCCGCCGATGGCTTCTATATGCTGGCCCTGCCCCAGCATAGCCAGGCGGCCTTTGTCGGCGTGCGCTCGACCTTCTACCGGCTCGCCAATATCGGCGGCCAGGGCGGTCTGGTCTATCTGGCGGGCGAGTTGCAGGAGCGCACGGGCAGCATGCAGACCGCCTGGTCGTTGGTGTTTTTCCTGATGGCCGCCTTGTTCTCGCTGCTGGCGATCTATCACCTGTTCATGCTACCCAAGCCGGTCAGCGACATCACCGGCCAGGGCCGCAAGGCCGCCAGCCTGGGGCGTGAATTCATCGCCGTGTTTGCCGATTTCTTCCGCAAGCCGGGCATCCTCGTCATCGTCGGCTTTTTGCTGCTTTACCGCTTCCCTGAAGCGCAGCTGCTCAAGCTCGCCACGCCGTTCTTGCTCGACCCGCTGTCGGCCGGCGGCCTGGGCCTGTCGACCAAGCAAGTCGGCATCGCTTACGGCACTGTCGGCCTGACCGCCTTGACGATCGGCGGGCTGATCGGCGGCTGGCTGATTTCGCGCTTCGGGCTCAAGCGCATGCTCTGGCCGCTGCTGCTGTTGATGCATCTGCCGAATGCCGCCTTCCTGCTGCTAGCCTGGGCTTTGCCGGGCAATCTGGCCATCATCAGCAGCGCCCTGGCGGTCGAGCAGTTCGGCTACGGCATGGGCTTCAGCGTCTACCTGATGTACATGATCCTGGTCGCCGACGGCAAGCACAAGACCGCCCATTACGCGATCTGCACCGGCTTCATGGCGCTGGGCATGATGTTGCCGGGCATGTGGAGCGGCTGGTTGCAAGCCCAGCTCGGCTATCTGTGGTTCTTCATCTGGGTGCTGGTCGCAACCCTGCCTTCATTTGTTATGGCCGCATTGATCCGCATCCCCGAGGAGTTCGGCAAGAAGGCCGAGGCATGAACCAGCGCCTGCTTTCCCTCGACGCCTTCCGTGGCTTCACCATCGCCGCCATGCTGCTGGTCAACAACCCCGGCAACTGGTCAGCGCAATACCGCCCGCTGGGTCATGCCGCATGGCATGGCTGGACCTTTACCGACTGGATCTTTCCGTTTTTCATCTTCATCAGCGGCATCTCGATGACGCTGAGCCTGGGGGCACGCGCTGCGGCCGGCCTCAGCCGGACGACGCTGCTGGCACAGACGGCCAGACGCGCCGCCATCATCTTTGCGATCGGCCTGGCGCTGAACCTGATGCCTGCTTTCAACCTGAGCGAGCTGCGCATCCCCGGCGTGCTGCAGCGACTGGCGCTTTGCACGCTGTTCGCGGCCCCGATCATGCTGTGGTGGCATTGGCGCGGCCAGCTGGCCTGGGCACTTGGTTTACTGGCCTTGTACAGCCTGATCCAGCTAGGCCTGCCGGTGCCCGATGCTGCTGGCGTATGGCACCAGGGCTCGCTGCAACCGGGCGAAGATGTCGGCGCCTGGCTGGACCGCTGGCTGCTCGACGGCCATCTCTGGCGCAGCAGCCGGACCTGGGACCCCGAAGGCCTGCTTTCGACCTTGCCTGCAGTGGCCAGCCAATTGGCCGGCGTGCTGGCAGGACATTGGCTGAAAACCAGACGCGACCCGGGTGAAAAAACGATCTGGCTGATGCTCTGCGGGCTGGCCTGCCTCTGGCTCGGCGAGTTGCTGGGCGCCTGGCTGATGCCGATCAACAAGAATTTGTGGACCCCGTCCTATGCCGTCGCGATGACCGGCTGGGCCTGTGTTGTTTTCAGCGTTTTCTACTGGCTGCTCGACGCGATGCCGCTGCCCTTGCTGCGCGCCCGGCTCGCGCGCTGGACCTTGCCACTGCAGGTCTTCGGCGTGAACGCCCTGTTTCTCTTTGCTTTCTCCGGATTCCTGGCCAGATTGCTCGGCTTCATCAAGGTCGGTCCGACGAGCCTGAAAGCCTGGCTCTATGCGCCGATCGAAGCGCTGCCGATCGCGCCGGTCAACGCATCGCTGTTGTACGCGATTGGGTTCGTCGCGGCGATGACCCTCCTGGCCTGGACCCTGTGGCACAAGCGCTGGTTCATAAAGGTATGACCGAATGCTGAACCGTCGCAAGGCTTTGACCGCAGTCGCCGCGATGCCCTTCGCCGCCAGCGCCGACTCGCCGCTGCGCAGCCGCTCCGCCCCGGAGCTGACCGATGCGGCGCCAGCAGCACCGCGCGAATTCCGCGCGGCCTGGATCGCAACGGTGGCCAATATCGACTGGCCCAGCAAACCCGGCTTGAGCGCGGAACGGCAGCAAGCCGAATGCGGTGCCCTGCTCGATCTGGCTGTGAGGCTGAAGCTGAATGCCGTGATCCTGCAGGTGCGCACCAGCGCCGATGCGCTCTATGAGTCGGCGCTTGAGCCCTGGAGCGAATTCCTCAGCGGCAAACAAGGCCAATCGCCCGGTTACGACCCGCTGGCCTTCTGGATCATCGAAGCGCATCGCCGCGGGCTCGAGTTGCATGCCTGGTTCAATCCGTTCAGGGCCAGGCAAAGCAGCGCCAAATCGGTGCTGTCGGCCAGCCACGTCAGCCGGAGCCAGCCGCAATGGGTCAAGAGCTACGGTGATCAGCTGTGGATTGACCCCGGCGAGCCGGCCGCGGCGGAACATACGCTGGCGGTGTTCCAGGATGTGCTGCAGCGCTACGACATCGACGCCATCCATATCGACGATTACTTTTATCCTTATCCGGTGACGCAGATGGACAGCCCGGTGGATTTCCCGGACGAACCCTCCTGGCAGCGCTATCTGCAAGGCGGCGGCCAGCTGGCCAGGGCCGATTGGCGCCGCAGCAATGTCGACGACCTGATCGCCCGCCTGCACCGGTTGATCCACGCCACCAAACCCTGGGTGCGTTTCGGCATCAGCCCGTTCGGGCTGCCCAAACCGGCGCTGCGCCCGGCCGGCATTGCCGGCTTCAGCCAATATGACCAGCTCTTTGCCGATGTCGAGCGCTGGCTGCATGAAGGCTGGCTCGACTATCTTGCGCCGCAGCTGTACTGGCCGATGGCGCAGCAGCCGCAAGCGTTCAGCGTACTGCTCGATTACTGGAACGCCCAGAACCGGTCCGGCCGCCATGTCTGGCCGGGCCTGTTCACCAGCAAGGTGCTGGCGCAGAGCCAGGCCGTCAGTTGGCCGGTAGCGGAAATCGAGGCGCAGATCGCCATGGTGCGCCAGCGTTTTCCGGGCTCGGGTCATATCCACTTCAGCATTGCCGCGCTGGCACAGAACCGCCGCGGCCTGAGCCATGCATTGCAAGCCAGCAGCTATGGCGGCAGCGCCCTGGTGCCGGCCACGCCTTGGCTGGAGGCTGGCAGCCCCGCAGCTCCGCAGCTTGAATTGAAACCCGAAGGTGAATTGCTGCGCCTGAGCTTGCAGCCAGGTCCAGGCAAGCCGGTGTCACGTTATGCGCTGTGGCTGCGCGAGGGCCAGGCCTGGCGCTTCATCGTGCTGGATGCCGGCGAGTTGCTGCTACCCCGCACCGGGCTGAGCGGCCTGGTCGCTTCAGCCATCGACCGCGTCGGCAACGAAGGCCCGCGCATCGGTCTTGCCATCGACTGAGCAGCCATGCGGAAAAGTTATGCGCTGCGCCCGCATTGACAATTGCCTGTTGCGCTCCCGCCCCTTATGCTCGCCCACCATGAAATTTTCGCCCACCATGAAAAAACTTCTCCTCGGCATCGCCTGTCTGCTGCTGCTGAGCGCTTGCGGCACCGTCCCCAAGCCCCCCGGGCCGACGATTGATCGCAGCTTCACTTCGCAGAACCAGGACAGCCGTTCGCTCTTTCTGGTCCTGCATTACACCGTGATCGATTGGCCCAAGTCGCTGCGCGTCCTCACCACCGGCGGCCTGGTCAGCAGCCATTACCTGGTGCGCGATGATCCGGTCATCAGCTATCAACTGGTTGATGAGAACCGCCGCGCCTGGCATGCGGGCCCGAGCTTCTGGGCCGGACATCAAAACCTCAATTCATCGTCGATCGGCATCGAAATCGTCAATCCCGGCTATACCGACGGGCCGCAGGGGCGCACCTATGCACCGTTTTCGCAAGCGCAGATCGACGAAGTGATCCTGCTGGTCAAGGACATCGTTCAGCGCCATGGCATCCGACCCGAACGCATCATCGGCCATGCCGACATTGCTCCGGGCCGCAAGCAGGATCCCGGCCCGGCATTCCCCTGGAAGCAACTGGCCGATGCCGGCCTGATCCCTTGGCCCGACGCAGCCCAGGTCACAGCAAAAAAGCCTTTGTATGAAAGCCTGCCGCCCGACGCCGCCTGGTTCCAGGACAAGCTGGCGCGGGTCGGCTACAACGTACCGCGGCATGGTCAGCTTGACCCGATGACCCGCGACGTGATCGCCACCTTCCAGATGAAATATCGCCCGGCCGACTACAGCGGTGTGATGGATGCCGAGACCGCTGCCCTGCTCGATGTGGCCACCAGCACCGGCGGTATGTTGCTGATCGGGCCCGGGCCGAAGGCCATACCCTATACCTCGCGCTGGTAAGCCTTGTTCTCCTTCATTCTCAAACGGCTGGCAACGCTGATCCCGACGCTGGTCGGCATCACGCTGGTCGCGTTCGGGCTGATCCGGCTGATTCCGGGCGACCCGATCGAAGTCATGATGGGCGAGCGCCGCCTCGACCCCGAAGTGCATGCGGCGATGGTCAAGTCAATGGGTCTGGACCAGCCGCTGGCGACGCAATACTTCCAATACCTTGGCAATTTGCTGCATGGCGACCTCGGCCAGTCTTTGGTCAGCCGCGAGCCGGTGGCGAAGGAATTCGCCGCCTTGTTCCCTGCGACGGTCGAGTTGGCGCTGACCGCCCTGCTGCTGGCCGTCACGCTGGGTCTGCTGCTGGGCATGCTGGCCGGACTCAAGCGCGGCTCGCTGTTCGACCAGGGCGTGATGGGCATGGCGACGGTCGGCTACTCGATGCCGGTATTCTGGTGGGGCCTGATCCTGATCATGTTTTTCTCGGTCAACCTCGGCTGGACGCCGGTGTCGGGTCGCATCAGCATCGAATACGACGTCGCGCGGGTCAGCGGTTTCCTGCTCGTCGACAGCTGGCTCTCGGGCGAAGAAGGGGCGTTCAGTTCGGCCTTGGCCCATCTGCTGCTGCCTGCGGTGGTGCTCGGCACCAGCAGCCTGGCGGTGGTGGCGCGGATGACGCGCTCGAGCATGCTTGAAGTGCTGCGCGAAGACTATGTCCGCACGGCCCGCGCCAAGGGCTTGAGCCCGGTGCGCGTCGTTGTCGTCCATGCCTTGCGCAATGCCTTGATCCCCGTTCTGACCGTTGTCGGCATGCAGACCGGCAGCCTGCTCGCCGGCGCGGTACTGACTGAAACGATCTTCTCCTGGCCCGGCATCGGCAAATGGCTGATCGACTCGATCGCCAGGCGTGACTATCCGGTGGTGCAAGCCGGCATCCTGATTTCGGCGCTGACCTTCATTGGCGTCAACCTGTTCGTCGACATCCTCTATGGCGTGGTCAATCCGCGCATCCGCGCCCAATGAGCACCGCGACCGAAGTGATGCCGGATTACCCCAGGCCGTTCAAGGCCTTCTGGCAAGGTTTTGCCGCCAACCGGGGCGCGTTGGCGGCCCTGCTGCTGTTTGCGCTGATCGCTGCGGCAGCGTTGCTGGCGCCTTGGCTTTCACCTTATGACCCGATCGAACAGTTCCGCGACCATATGCTGACCGCCCCGGCCTGGGCGGCTGGCGGCAGCCGCCAATTCCTGCTCGGCACCGATGAGCTCGGCCGCGACATGTTGTCGCGCCTGTTGCATGGCGGCCGCGTCTCGCTCGGCATCGGCCTGGCCTCGGTGCTGCTGTCGATGCTGCCTGGCGTGATGCTGGGTCTGCTGGCCGCTTTTCATCAGCAGTGGCTGTCGCCGGCGATCATGCGTGTGATGGACATCCTGCTGGCGCTGCCCGGGCTGCTGCTGGCGATCTGCGTGATCACGGTGCTGGGGCCTGGCCTGGTCAACACGGTGATCGCGATCGCGATCGGCGCGCTGCCCGGCTACACCCGACTGACCCGCGCTGCGGCCTTGGCTGAAATTAGCAAGGACTATGTGACCGCCAGCCGCGTCGCCGGCGCCGGTAGCCTGCGCCTGATGTTCATCACCGTGCTGCCGAATTGCATGGCGCCGCTGATCGTCAACGCCTCGCTGAGCTTTTCCACGGCGATCCTGGAAACCGCCGGTCTTGGCTTTCTTGGTCTGGGCGTGCAGGCGCCTTTGCCCGAATGGGGCACGATGCTGTCGGCCGCGCGCGACTACATCGAGCGCGCACCCTGGGTCATCACAATGCCGGGCCTGACGATTCTGGCCTCGGTGCTGGCGATCAATCTGATGGGCGACGGCTTGCGCGATGCGCTCGATCCGAAACTCAAGCGGATCAGCTGATGACGCTGCTGAAGATCAGGAATCTGCGGGTCGAGTTCGGCAGTTTCCCGGCCGTCGATGGCATCGACCTGACGCTCGAAGCCGGCGAACTGCTCGGCATCGTCGGCGAATCGGGTTCGGGCAAATCGGTCGCGATGCTGGCAGTGATGGGCTTGATCGAAGCGCCCGGCAAGGTCAGCGCCGACCTGTTGGAATTCCAGGGCATGGACTTGCTGCGGCTGACGCCCAAGCAACGCCGGCAACTGGTCGGGCGCGACATCGCGATGGTGTTCCAGGATGCCCAGACCAGCCTGAACCCGAGCTATACCGTGGGCTACCAGATCGAAGAGTCGCTGCGCGCCCATCTGGGCCTGCGCGGGGCTGCGGCAAGGCGGCGCATGCTCGAGCTGCTCGAGCTGGTCGAGATCCCCGATGCCGCCAGCCGCGCCAGCGCTTACCCGCACCAGTTGTCGGGTGGCATGAACCAGCGCGTGATGATCGCGATGGCCATCGCCTGCAGCCCGAAGCTGCTGATCGCCGATGAACCAACCACGGCGCTCGACGTGACGATCCAGGCCCAGATCATGGACCTGCTGCTGCGTCTGCAGCGTGAACAAGGCATGGGTCTGGTGATGATCACCCATGACCTGGCAGTGGTGGCCGAGATGGCCCAACGCGTGGCGGTGATGTATGCCGGCCAGGTGGTTGAAACCGGCGCGGTGCCGGGCCTGTTCGATGCGCCGCGCCATCCCTACACCTTGGCCTTGCTGGCAGCGATTCCTGAACATAGCCGCGGCGCCCGGCGGCTCAGCGCCTTGCCCGGCATCGTGCCCGGTGCGCAAGACCGGCCCTCGGGCTGCCTGCTGGCACCGCGCTGTGCCTATGCCCAAGCGCCATGCCTGAGCTCGCGGCCAGCTGTCAGCGATGGCGTGCGCTGTTTCTACCCCCTGGTTGCAGGGCTCGCAGATGACTGACAAACCCTTGCTCGAAGCCCGCGATCTGGCCCGCCATTACCGCGTCAGCCAGGGCTGGTTCAAACCCAAAGCCAGCGTCAAGGCGCTGAACGGCGTGTCATTCACCTTGCAGCGGCGCCAGACGCTGGCCGTGGTCGGCGAGTCGGGCTGCGGCAAATCGACCTTGGCACGCCAGCTGACGCTGATCGAGCCGCCCAGCTCGGGCGCGCTGCTGCTGCAAGGTGTTGATGCCGCCGTTGCCGACCCGGCACAGCTGAAGGCCCTGCGACAGCAGGTGCAGATGGTGTTCCAGAACCCTTATGCCTCGCTCAACCCGCGCGCCAGCATCGAAACGACCTTGGGTGAGCCGCTGCTGATCAACACCCGCTTGACCAAGGCCGAACGGCGGGAACGCATCGAAGCGCTGCTGGCCCTGGTCGGTCTGCGCAGCGAGCATCTGCGCCGCTACCCGCATATGTTCTCGGGCGGCCAGCGCCAGCGCATTGCGATCGCCCGCGCCATGATCATGAATCCGGCGATCGTCGTCGCTGACGAGCCGGTATCGGCGCTCGATGTCTCGATCCAGGCGCAGATTCTCAATCTCTTCATGGACCTGCAGGACGAGTTCGGCTGCAGCTATGTCTTCATCTCGCACAACCTCAGCGTGGTCGAGCATATGGCCGACGACCTGATGGTGATGTACCTCGGCGCAGCGGTCGAATATGGCTCAAAGAAGCAGATTTTCGCGCGGCCGCTGCACCCCTATACCCGCGCCTTGATCAGCGCCACGCCAGCGCTGCGCCCGGCCGACCGGCGTGAACGCATCCGCATCATTGGTGAACTGCCCAGCCCCTTGAATCCGCCCAGCGGCTGCGCCTTCCACAAGCGCTGCCCGCTGGCGGTGCCGCGCTGTGCGGTTGAAACGCCAATGCTGCGGATGATCGACCAGCGGCAGGTGGCCTGCCACCAGGTCGATCCCTAAGGCAAGGCCGCTGGCGCCACCGCAACACCGCCAACGCCGCTGCGCTTGATCGCCTCGGCGACGAAGCCCGAAGCCTTCATCTGCTCCACGAATTCGCGCAGATAGGCAACACCGGCATCCCGCCCGCGTGGCGTGCCGATGGCCTGATTGATCACCATAAAGCGGCCGTCAAGCAGCTTCATGCCGGGAAGGCGCTTGGCATCAGCCTCGAGTTGCTGGCGCACGCCTGCTGCGACCTCGAGTTTTTGCGTCAGAAAGAAGTCGACGACTGCGGGCGAGGTCGGCGCACGGACGATGCTCGCCTGCTTCAGCTCGCGCGTCAGGTACAGATCGTAAGCACTGCCCAAACCAACCGCCACGCGCACGCCCGGGCGATCAACTTCTTCGTTGCTGCGAATCGGTGAACCCTGCTGCACCAGGTAAGCGCCCTCGATGACGATATAGGCCGCCGAATAGACAATGTCGCGCGCCCGCGTCGGGTCGATCGCGACGAAACCGATGTCGACGGCTTGCTGACCCAAAGCCTCGACCACCTTGCCCGCCGCATTGAAAGGCACCAGCTCGACCGGCACGCCAAGGCGCCGCCCTAACTCGCGCGCGAGGTCCACCGAGACGCCGCTCGGCTGACCGCTGACAGCATCCTTCACCGCCAGCGTCGGGTTGCCGAAATTGATGGCGGCGCGCAACTGGCCGGTTGGCGCCAGGTCGGCCAGCACCGCAGCCGATGGCTTTGGCGCGCTGGCACAGGAAACGAGCATTACCAGGCTTGCCATGGCGGACAAAATCTTCAACATGGGAAACCCTTCAGCTTTGTTTGTCGGTCGAACGCTGCAGCAAGCGGTCGCGCAGCGCGATCGCTTCGCCGACAACGCCGCGGCGGAAAGCCAGTACGCAGACGATGAAGATCAAGCCGGTCACCAGACTGACCGATTCACCCAGGCCGTTGAACCAGGCGACACCGGTCATATCGGCCAGCGCCTTGCCCAGGTCGCCGATTTTGTTCTCGAGCGAAATGATGATCAACGCGCCGACCATCGGCCCGAGCAAGGTGCCCATGCCGCCGACCAGGGTCATCAGGATCACCAGCCCGGATGTGGTCCAGACCGCATCGGTCAGCGTGGCAAATCCGAGCACCAGCGTCTTGGTGGCGCCGGCCAGCCCTGCCAAGGCGGCTGAGAGCACAAAGGCCAGCAGCTTGAAGCGGTCAACGTCGTAGCCTAGCGAGGTAGCACGAGCCTCGTTCTCGCGGATCGAGGTCAAGACCTGGCCGAATGGTGAATTCACCGTGCGGTAGATCATCCAGAAGCCACCGATGAAAATCGCCAGCACCAGGTAATACAGGTTCAGATCGCGGCTCAGGTCGAAGCCGAAGAGATTGCCGCGCGGCACCGATTGCAGGCCGTCCTCGCCACCGGTGAACGGCGCTTGCAGAAAGAAGAAAAACAGCATTTGGCTCAAAGCCAACGTGATCATCGAAAAGTAGATGCCGGTGCGGCGAATTGCCAGCAGGCCGATCAACAGGCCCATCAGCGCAGCCGCACCAGTGCCGAACAGGATGCCCAAAGGTGCCGGCAGACCCCAGATTTTCAGCGCATGGCCTGCGCCATAAGCGGCAGTGCCGAGAAATGCCGCATGGCCGAAGCTGAGCAGCCCGGTAAAGCCGACCAAGAGGTTGAAAGCGCAGGCGAACAAGGCGTAGCAGAGGACCTTCATGATGAAGATCGGATAAAAGCCGAGCAAGGGCAGCATGGCAATCGCCAGGAACAACGCGCCATAGACGAGCAAGGGGTTTCTGGATGGGGCTGCGCTGGACATCAATGTTCCTTGCCAAACAAACCGGCCGGGCGCACGAGCAGCACGATGGCCATGACGACGAACACGACCGTGCTCGATGCCTCGGGGTAGAACACCTTGGTCAGGCCCTCGATGATGCCCAGGCCCAGGCCGGTGAGGATGGAGCCAAGGATCGAGCCCATGCCGCCGATCACCACAACGGCGAAAACGACGATGATCAGATTGGTCCCCATCAAGGCCGAAACCTGCAGGATCGGCGCGGCCAGCACGCCGGCAAAAGCCGCCAGTGCCACGCCGCCGGCATAGGTCAGCGTGATCATTCGCGGCACATTGATGCCGAAAGCCTGCACCAGCTTCGGGTTCTCGGTGCCGGCCCGCAGGGTCGCGCCGAGCGAGGTTTTCTCGATCAAGGCCCAGACCGCCAGGCAGACGGTAACCGAAGCCACCACCACCCAGGCGCGGTAATTGGGCAGGATCATGAAGCCCAGATTGGTGGCGCCAGCGAGTTGATCGGGCACCTGATATTGCTGGCCCGAAACGCCATAGAAACTGCGGAAAATCCCTTCGGTCACCAGCGTGATGCCGAAGGTCAGCAGCAAGCCGTAGATATGGTCGAGCTTGTAGAGCCATTGCAGCAGCAGTCGCTCGATCAGGATCCCCAGCAAGCCGACGGTCAACGGTGCCAGCAGCAGCATCAGCCAGTAGTTCAGGCCCAGATATTCCAGCCCCATCCAGGCCAGAAAAGCGCCCATCATGTACAGCGCCCCATGGGCGAAATTGATGATGTTGAGCATGCCGAAAATCACCGCCAGCCCCAGCGACAGCATCGCGTAGAACGAGCCGTTCACCAGACCCAGCAGCAGCTGCCCGAGCAGGGCCGGCAGGGGAATGCCGAAAAAGTCAGTCATCTGTTTTCAGTTTGATCTGTTCAATCCAGCGTAGCCCGCCAAGGAGCGTAGCGGATTGCGGGATCGATGC